>NZ_JBHVEE010000046.1:0-65896 GCF_042802415.1 Streptomyces sp. NPDC057486
CCGTACGACGTGGCGGTCGGGGCGTGGGAGGAGGTCGGCGCGGCATGGCCGGCCGCAGGGTTCGGAGCTGCCGAGGCGGCGCCGCCCGTCGTCAGCAGGGTGCCGACCACGGCGGCGAGAGCGACGGCCGTGGTGACGGCGCGACGTCCAAAGGCGTGATTCATGATCTTTCTCCTTGTTCTGTGCCGGAGCCCCATGGATGGGGGCCCTGGCGGGTGCCCCAGGGTGGTGGGGCAGGAGCGACGCTACTCCCAAATAAGTTGAACGTTGAACGTTGTCTCCTGTGACATATTTCATCACCTTTAGGGTCCTCTTCGGCTCCGGGGCGTTGCGGCGAAGCGGAGCGCCGTTGCCTGCGGTGGCCCCCTTGCATCCGCATCGTCCGCGCTCGCAGGCGGGGCCGCGGAGCAGTCGGCAGCCGGTGTCGTCTCCCGCCATCCGGTCCCGCCACCCTGAGCGCCGTACTGCTCGCCGCACCCGTGCCGCGCGGCGTCGGGCACGTCACGGACTGATCCAGCGTCAGAACCGCCGACAGGACGGCGGAAGGGTCGTCGCCGGCTGGAACTCATGGCTTGCTCGGTGGACATGGCTTGTCCGAAGGGAGCTCACAGTCATCCCCGGTGGTGAACATCTCGCCCCTGTCGGCGACAGGGCCACGTCGGCGCAGGGCGTGTCGGCTGGGCCGGTCAGGCCATCTGCGAAGAAAACTGCCGCAGTTGTGAACCTTGGCCGGACCGGACTACCCGGGGGTCTCCTGAGCCGAGAAGCCGTCATGGCCGCGGCGGGGCCCTGGCCGGCTTGGCGGACAGTGACGGTGATCTCTGGTGCACCGCATTGTTCGCATCCTTGTCGGGCGCAGCAACTGACCGGCGTGATGCGGCGCCGAGGTCGCATCCGCGGGTGGGGCCGGGCCCTGAGCTCGGTCAACGCCGGCAGTCCGGGCGGCACAACATGGCCATGCGCGTTCGATGGCGCCCTGGCCCCTGAGCGAGGCGGTGAATGCGCTTCGTTGCCTCAATCAGCCGGATCGCTCCGACCGGCAGATCGTTCCAGCTTTGCCTCCGCTCACTCACGGCTGTGGCAGGCAACGGCTTCTCGATGGTGGACGGCAGCGCCGACGCGCTGCCGTCCACGTGCCACGAAAGTGCTCACGCGCGGGAAGCGTTACTTGGCGGGGGCTTGGTAGAGGCCGCGTCCGGCACGATGAGCCCTGGATGTGGCAACGAGCCGGTCGAGTGTGCTGCGCACGGTGTTGATGCTGCCGGCTGTGAGCTCGCGTCCCAGGGCCTCGGTGACGTCGCGCGCCCGGAGGGGTGTGCCGGCGGCCGCGGACACCACTTCCATGACCTGTTCGATGAGACGGCCCCCGTCCTTGGCCTCCCCAGGAGCTGCATTCCGGGCGGTCTGTGCCTTCTCGGACTTGGCAGGAGTGGCCTTCTTGGACGGGCGTCCCTTCTTCTGCTGTGCAGGAGCCTTGGGAGCTGCCTTCCTGCCCTTGGCAGCAGCAGTCCTGCGGGCCTTGCGAGGGCTGGGGATGGCTGCTGCTTCCGGTGTGTCTTCACTTACGGCGGAGGGGCCGGGTTCGTGGTGACCTTCCGGTGTGGCCTTCGAGTCCGATGCGGCGTCTGCGTCGCTGCCGGCCGACGAAGCAGGCCGGGTGTCGGATTCCCCGTCAACCACAGCGGCTGGCGGCACGAGGGGTGCGGCGGACAGCGCCTGCAGAGCGGTCAGGGCGGTGCGCACCGAATCCAGGCGTTCGGTGACTGTGACGAGCTCCTTCTCCAGGGCCTGCTTGCGCTCTTCCAGACGCGGAAGTTCCGCCTGCAGGAGAGCTGTTGTGGCTTCGACGCTGCCCGGGGTGCTGGTTGCGGAGGTCATGATGCCGCCTTTCTGTTCCGGTCGCCCGTTGGTGACCGATGCAGTGCAGCGTAGGGGATGTTGTGTTGTGCCCTCCGTCCGGCTCAGCCTGTTTTCCCGGGGCAGTTGAGTTGAACCGTTCCGGGTTCGGTAGGAACTCGATCATTTGAAAGGACCGAATGATGGCACATCCTTCCCCTTGCCTCCTTCATCGACGGGCATCGTGAGCTTTATTCGCTTCGGCAGAAAGGGGCCGACCTTCAGTGGGGCGATTCGGAGCCGCGAGGATTCCGCCACGTCATACGTGCCCAGATCGAGCGTCCAGGACTGGAGGAACCGCGTGCTGACGAGTAGGTCCAGCAGGTGAGTCAGCCTCTTGCGCCAGTCCTGGATCACGACCTGACGCAGTGCCACTCATCGAGGGCGAGGTGCCGGATCAGGAACGCGCGCACCACGTCTCTGATGCTGCGGCCGGAAGGCGCGTTCGAGCAGGTGGTGCAGGCGATACCGCCGGTCCGGGCCGACTGCCTCAGGGATCGACCAGCAGTTGCCCGCAACGCCCGGCATCGGTAACCCGCTCAGGTGCAACATGCCGTTGGCCCACAGGTCGCGGCGGCGGTGGACCGGCGAGAGGTCTGCGGCGAGTTCGGCGAGTACTGCTTCCATCTGCACTGCACTGCACTGCGCCGCAGTACAGATCCCGAGCCGTGGTCGCCGTGCGCGGGCCCGATCACCTCCGATACCGCTGCGCCACTGCCGCGAAGGCGGCCTTGGGTTCCCATTCCATGTCGGGGTAGGTCCGCCCCCGGCGCCCTTCGAGGAGTTTGACGATGCCCAGGCTGGCCCGGTCCAAGTCGTCCCGGGGGTTGCCGTCCGGGCGGTGCGGGTAGCCAGGCAAGGCGAACAGGAACACGAACGCGCTGTCCACGCCCTCGGTCTCGAAGATCTCCAGCAGTTCGCTCAGATATGCGGCCTGGCCGGCCTCGTCGCGCTCGTACATGCCGTTCAGACGTACAGGGGCCTTGGTCTCCGGGTGGTACTCGACCACTTCCAGCACCCGCCCACCGCGGTCTCCCGCGCCGCGGTAGGCCGCGGTGCCGAACCCGGTGACAGCGAGCGGCTTCGGGCCCTGGGCCAGGGTGCGCACCGCGTCCCGGAACCGGTCGGCGACCTCGGCGGAGCGGATCAGCTCGAACGTCACAATGTCGAAGGGAGTCCAGTCGACCTGCTCGAACTGGATGGATGCGTAGGTGAGCCTGCCCAGGAAGTGCTGGCGGACCGTGGTCGCGGCGTCGCGGAGGAATGCGTTGATGCGCACGCCGAGCTCGCGCATGGCTTCGGCCCGCCGATCGGGTTGGCTCATCAGCTGCTCAACCCGTTCCTCCGGGCTCTCTCCAAGCAGGAACCCACGGTTCATCACGCTCAGCTCGACCCCTGCGACGAACACGACTGCGGCCCCCTGCTGCCGGAGCCGTTCCGCTCGCTCGGCGCAGTCGCGGAAGAGTGTGAGGATCTGCTCCGGATCCAGTTCCAGCGGATAGGGCGAGAACCAGACCTCCAGGCCGAGCTCGGCGGCGGCACCGGCGGCCAGCTCCAGTCGGTCCGGGTCCCCGCCGATGATCTGAACCGCGTTGCACTGCAGGTCGTCGCGGATGATGGCGAGCTCGCGCCTGACCACCGCGGGGTCGAAGTGCTGGCGGGATATCCGGTCGTGCACGACGAATCCGGTGTCGTAGGTCATTCCTCTTGCTCGCATGGTGACGTCCTCCCTGTCGGCCTCGGACAGGTCGAGGCTGACAGTAAAAGTGCGTGCGCGCAAGTTTGCGTGCACGCATCCCCGTGTGGAACGCTGACACCGTGACGACACCACCACCAGGGCTGCGGGAGCGGAAGAAGCAGGCCACGCGCGAGGCGCTACGCGCGGCGGCCCTGCGCCTGGCCGTGGAGCGCGGACCGGACCAGGTGCGGGTCGAGGACATCGCCGAGGCGGCCGGGGTCTCGCCGCGCACCTACAACAACTACTTCGCCAGCCGCGAGCAGGCGATCGTGTCCGCTGTTACCGCGGACCGGGAGGCGCGGATCGCGGCGGCGGTCGCGGCCCGGCCCGCAGGAGTGCGCCTGGCTGACGCCGTCACCGAAGCAGTGGTCGAGCAGTACACGAACACCGGTGAGCGCGAACATGAGGCGCTGCTGCTGATCACCACCCGGACCGCGCTGCGCGACGCGTTCCTCGATACCACCGCCGGAATCGAGCCCCCTCTCACAGCGGTGATCGCCGAACGCCTGGGTGACGCAGGAGCGCACACGGCCCGCGTTCTCGCGGCAAGCGTGGCCGCGGCGGTTCGCATCGCGTTGGAAGGCTGGCTCCGGCCGGCCGCGAACGCAGAGGCCGCCGGGAGTTTCGGCACCGGAGGACTGGTCGTGCCCTCCGGCTCACTGCCCGACCAGCTCCGCGCGGCGCTGGCCCCGCTCGCGCCCGCGTTCGACGCCGCCGAGCGACGCACCCAGCCGTGAAGTCGACCCAACTGGGGCATCCGCTGGACAAACGGTAGATCCGGAACATGCCGCTGCACCCCGTCATCATCCGCGTCAGCCAATTCAACGTAGATGACACCGTGTCAGGTCGCGATCTACGGCTGGAGTGCTCTGCAGGGCTGCGAGCCGGTGTCGGATTGCTGCGCCGAATCCGTCGCCGACCAACTCGTGACCACCGCCCGTCGCCGCATCCTCCCTGACCGGAGGGGTGGAACCCGGCGCCCACCCGACTCGAGAGTCTGCCTCCACACCCCGACTCCCGACCCAGCAAACGCGAGATGCCCGTCAACAAGCTGCCGGACATCTCGCGAAAGATCGAGGTTGCGGATCAAACTATCCAATGTTTGGGTCATTGTGAGCCGTTCCTGCCGTCCATCGCCAATAGAGCTCCGGCTCAGGCTGTTTGTTGCAGCTGACGAGACCGAGTCGGGGGTGCTGCGCCGTCCTCGAATTCCAGTAAGGGGGGAGCGAGCGGTCGTTCTGGTAGAGGCACATGTCTTTCTCTCCCACGATTCGCCATGCCGTGCGCTTCCAGGTGGTACTTTTCCAGGGTCTGTGTGCCCATTTCTGTTCTGGACGTGATGCGTTACACGGTGCCAGACCGGCGCCGCTGGTCAGTTGGGTGAGGCAATATCCTCTGTAGAGTTGTGTTCTGATCGTTCCGGCGTCTCTGATTTCCCATTTCTGGGCGCTGGTTCCATTGCAGGAGTTGATCCGGACTGCGCCGTACTTCGGTTGCGTGCTCACTGCTTCGAGGCACTGCTCCGGATCCCTGCTGCTGAACTCGGTAGTTCTTCCGATGTCTCCCATGATTTCCCCGAGGCGTGGGCTCCGGTGCTCTTGCTGGTACTGACGGTGAACCCAGTCCGAATCGTCGAGTTGGAGCGGCCCCCTGTAGGTGTCAGCCGTGGCGCAGCTATTTTTGGAATGGCACTCGACATGTGCGATGTAGCGCCTGACGGCCGCTTCCTTTTCGGCCACTTGTTCAGGGGGCAGGTTGGGTTCAAGTGACGACATGGTGTATCCGAGGTAGGACGTGACGGGGATGCCCGAGAGGTATCCGGCTTTTCTGAAGTATCTGGCACCGATGCCGTGGTCGCTGTGGTCGACCTTGCCGCGGAGACCGAAGGCGAAGGAAGCGTTGTCGTAGTCCAGCGTGAGAATACGTTGCGCTCTTTCCTGCCGGGCGAGGTCGGACAGGGTTTGCAGGAGCTGGTCCTCGGTGTAGCTTTCCACGCTTTGGAACAGCTGAATCCGTTTGCGGGTCGCCAGGAACAGTTTGAGCATGCTCTCACTTTCCTGTCCGTGGGGGAGCCCGTCGTGCAGTCCCAGGAAGAGCAGTTTGACGGGTGATGGGGAACCGCTGCCAAGGCTGAAGGATCTGATTCTGCGTCCGTTGACCTGTGTGCTGTCCTCGGTCCAGCGATCCGGGGCCCCGGCAAGCTCCGCATAGGCCGCGCGCAGCCCGTTCTCTCTTCTTGCGACGTAGTCCCGGGCTGCCTGTGGGCTCTTCCCGTCATCGCCCGCGGTGAGATAGACGGTGGTGACCGCGCATCCCGCACGGATGGTCTTCCTGATCTCCGGGTCCACAAAGTAGAGGTCGTCGTCGGGATGTGCGACACCGATCATGGTGCGTTGACATCCGTGAGGTTCTTGTGCTCCCTTCGACGTCCGGTGCGACGTGGGGCCCGCGACCCTGTTTGCGAGAGGAGAATCATTCGAAGAGCACGATGATCCCAGAATTGTGCACATCACCAGGACCGTAGCGGGAATGAGCCGGCGTGCCGAGCGCGTTTTGTCGATGTCCTTCGTCCACTCCACTCGACCGTTCCGTCCTTCTCGTCCTTTTGACCCGCATCAGGTCCATGCTCGGGGTGGTCCTGGGCGGATGGTGGTAGCGAGTGTGACAGCTTCGGCAGGGCCCCTTCGGTTTCGCCGAAGCGCACAACTCATAGGGGTACCTGTAGTCGGTCTGCGCAAAACGACCGACTCGCCGGGATGACCGAATATCCAGTGAGTGAAGGGAGTCGTCGGAATGACCGCGGGTTGAGCAGTGCCTCAGGTCGTTGTGTGCTGTCCGAGCTCGGAGCCCGCGCTGGGCTGGACCGGTCGCGGCAAGTGATCGACTGAGTCCGCACGCGCGGGTGCTCAGGGGCGTCCTGTCGCCAGAACCACGCGTTCCAGATGGTAGTAGTGGGCCACGCATGATGCGGGCCACGGCTTGCGGCCATCGTCACCGAACGGTTCGGTCATTTTGCTGATGGGCAGTCGTGTGTAGGGGAGTACCTTCGCGCCGGCCGCGGACCGGCTGCGCAACCAGTGATCTTGGTGGTCCCATTTCCGCGCGCGTACCGCCATGTCGGCGTCGAGTTGCATGAGAGAAACCGCAAGCGCGAGGCAGACGAGGGCGTACACGGACGCGGAGGCGGCCTTCGGCAGCGCGGTGGGGCGCCCGCTCTCTCTCCACGCGCGGCCGAGCAGTGTGCCCACGAGGACAAGCAGCAGGATGTAGAGCAGCAGGTAGTCGTTCCAGAGTCGTGTGGACGTCATGACGCTCGGCCCGAAGACCGGATAGGCGATGACCGTGCACAGGTAGCCGGATACGAGGAGGGCGCAGACGCCGGTCCGGGCGAGCAGCGTCCCGCATCTCATCGAGGGAAGGCGACCTTCGTGCTGCCGGGCCAGCAGACCCAGGAGCAGTCCGGCCACGAAGGCCCCCAGGTACTGCCATGTCGTGAGAAGGACGGCCGCGATGTGCGCGAAACCGCGCAGCGAAGCGAGGAGCGATTCGGGAGTGAGTATCGACGCGGCATCGTGACGTTCACGCCGATGTCGTGAGCCCGGAGAACTGAGCAGGATCAGGCTTCCGATGACGATTCCAGTGATCCCGGCGACGCACCAGCCGCGAAAGAAGGTACGTCGCTCCTGCGGGAAGATCCGGCCGCTGATCAGCAGCAGACAGCTCAGTACAACCACACCGACGACACAGGTCTCCTCCGACAGAGTGCCCAGAAGGAACCCCGCCACGAAGACCGTGAGCAGGGCGAAGCCTCTGCCCTGTCGTGATGTGGCCCGCAGGAGTGGAAGGGCCGCTGCGCAGGCGAACACGGGCGGCAGGGTGTGCGAGACGGACGCGGCCGGCCAGTAGAACGTCTTGTAGGTGTTGGGGGACCCGAACAGGAACATCGCCGTCACCATCGATGCCAGCAGGAGGGGGACCCCTCGTGGCACCGTCATCCCTGCCCTGGGCAGAGCGGCGGCGACCGTGGCCCAGAGGAGCCCGAGCATCAGCACACCGCTGATCAGGCCGAACCATTGTTGCCCGGCGACTCCGAACCGCGCATAGCACCAGACCAGCACTGCGTTCATGACGCGCCCGTTGTCCAGGTAGTAGAACTTCCCGACGATCGCGGACAGCCCCCCGTCACGCACGACGGGCAGAAAGCACCAGTCGTCACCGGATGGACGCACCCAACGGCCGAACCAGGCCGCGGCCGTCAGTAGAGCGATGGGGAGAACGGGGAGCGAACCGACCCACAGAGATCTCCACCGCCGAGCTGTCCTGCGGTCCGGAACACCGTCCCTTTGTCCCTCCTCGACGGATTCACCTGGGGGACGTTCCACGACCGGTGTTCCTTTCGCTCGGGTCCGACACCGCGCCGCGGCCCTCGCGTCCGGTCCCGTCCACGGCTGGCGCAGTCGGGACCAGTTTGCTCCGGAGTGTCGCAGCTCTCGGGGTGCCGAACCCGGCAGGGATCGTCGGCCCCACGGCCCTCGCTGTCCGACCGGGCACGGCAGTTCACCGACAGCGACCAGGACAACCAGGGCCGGGCAGGCCCGAACAGTCCCAGAAGATGGCCATGTGTCACACAGTTCAGCAGAACATGAGCGCACATGCCGTTGATCGGAGCCGAGTCTGCACAACTCTCCGTTCGAAGAACACTGCAACGCAGCAGGGAGGAATCAGGAGCCGACCGGTCGGGTGCATCGCCAAGGGCCGTTCGGGCGGCGGCGGGACGGATGCTTCACCCATTCGGTGCCATCCCGTGGCGTGATTCGGTCGGAAGGCATCGCCTAGAACGATGGGGCCTGCAAAATTCCTTTGACGATGCCTCGGACCGAGATGCGTCAGGAGGGCACAGGCGCATGCTCCGAGATGCCGTGACCACATCTCCCAGGGGTCCGAATGACAGCGTGCCAGGTTTCGATCGTAGTTCCCTGTTTCAATGAGGACGAGGTGATCGAGCGATTTCACCAAACACTGGTTGTCGTCCTCGAAACGACTCGGCGCAGCTTCGAGGTCTGTTACGTCGACGACGGCAGCCGGGACGCGACCAGGGAGCTGCTGCGTGCTCTCGCCGCCGCGGATCCGCGGGTCCGCTACACCTCCTTCAGTCGGAATTTCGGGAAGGAGGCCGCGATGCTTGCGGGATTGCGTATGTCCCGGGGGGACGCCGTGATTCTCATGGACGCCGACCTTCAGCATCCGCCCTCACTCGTTCCCCGGATACTGGAGCTGCGACAGCACGGCTACGATCAGGTCGTCGCGCGTCGGGACCGTTCGGGGGACGGCGTGCTGCGCAGCGCCGTCAGCACGGCCTACTACCGTGTGATGGGGCGGTGCATGGATATCGACATCACCGACGGTGAGGGAGACTTCCGGCTGCTGTCCCGTCCTGCCGTCGAAGCGGTGCTCGCCCTGCCCGAAGCAAACCGGTTCTCCAAGGGAATCTTCTCCTGGATCGGCTTCGACACCGTCAGCTTCACCTACCACAACGTCAGCCGCGCCGCCGGCACCTCGAAATGGGGCGGAAGACGCCTGCTCAACTATGGCATCGACGGACTGATCTCCTTCAACAGTCGACCGTTGCGTCTGGCTGTCTACACCGGTCTCACGCTCTTCTCCGCAGCATTGGCGTACGCGCTGTGGATTGTCATCGGCGTTGCCCTGCACGGTGTGCGCGTCCCGGGATTCGCCACCCTGCTGACCGCTGTCGTAGCACTCGGCGGGGTCCAGCTGGCCACGCTCGGAATTATCGGTGAATACGTCGGGCGCATCTACTTCGAAACGAAGCACCGGCCGCTCTACGTGGTGCGCGAGACGGACGTGAGCGTGCGGCAGGAGCGCCAGGACATTGCGGACCTTCATCCTCCCGAATTATCTTCAGTGACGGATTTGGGAGCCTCGGCGATCGGATCGTCCAAGGGGCGCACCCTGCGTCAGTTCTTCGTCTTCGCGTCGATCGGAATCGTCAATACGGCAGTCTATCTGGGGGTGTACGCCTCCCTGAACCGATGGATCCCCTATTTGATCGCCCACGTCATCGGTTTCGCCGTCAGCATCGTGGGGTCCTTCTTCCTCAATACGTACATCACCTGTCGTACGAAACCGACGTGGCACGGATTCTTCCGGTATCCCGTCTCGAGTCTCGTCAACCTCGTACTCACGGGCGTTCTCCTTTTTGCCGGTGTCAATGCCCTGGGCATGGGCAAGAACGTCGCAGCCGTGGCGGCAGGACTCCTTGCCACCCCGCTCTCGTTCCTGCTCGCCCGATGGGCCATCAACTCCGGCGCTGCCCTCACCCAGCAACGTGCCCGCTGATCGGAAACCCACGTCGGCCGGACCCCAACGGCGCCTCCATCACGAAGGGCACCAGGACACATGACCACAGACGAATCGAAGGCCCCTGGCCTCTCCCACCCGGAAGACGGATCCGGTGCCAGGAGCAACAGGTGGCTCGCGTCACGGTGGACGACGGTCTGGACCACCGTTCTCGTACTGCTGCCACTCGGCCTTCTGGGCGCGGCGGTCTGGATCGGCCGCCTGGTCCGCCCAGGAGCGGACGACTGGTGCTTCCTCCCGGTAGTCCGGGACGACGGCGCATCCGGTCTGATCGGCAAGTTCTACTTCCAGGACAACGGACGTGTCGCCAACGCACTGCTCGTCGTCGCCTACGCCGCGTTCGGGGTCCCGGGCCACAGGTGGTTCGCACTGAGCACGGGCATTCTCGTCCTGGGCATTCTCTGGGCAGTGACCGCCTCTGCGCTCCGCAGCATCGGGATGCGTGCGCCGCGCGCGATCCCGCCGCTGGTGGCGGCGCTGATGACAGTGGTCTTCCTTTTTGCCACGCAGAACACCTACAAGACGTTCTACTGGCCGGCCTCCTCGGTCTCGCACACCCTCGCGCCAGTTCTGGCCGCCGGCTCCGTCATCCCGCTGCTACGCGCGCGCACCCGCAAGGGCCGCGTCTTAGCCCTCGGTGCCGCACTCGTGGCCGGAGTCTTCATCGGCACACTGTCGGAGGAGACGGCGGTCGTGGTGTTCGTCGTCCTCACCCTTGTCTTGCTGACGAGTTACTGGGCCTTGCCGGGCCCCGGCCGGGCTCTGGCCCGCTTGTGGTGCGCCGTCGCCTTCGTCGGTACCGCGATCGGAACCCTCATCCTCTACACGTCGCCCGGCGCGCGCATCAGGCGCGAGCGGTTCGACGCCGATGCCACGTCAATGTTCAGCCCGGACACGCTCATGACATGTCTGCGCGCGTTCATGGACATCCTGGGGACGATCCTTTCGACGTGGCAGTACGCCGGGGCCTTCGCGGCCGGTCTCCTCCTGGGACTGCTGGTGCGCGGAGACGGCCCGCGGACGCAGGGGCTCCTATGGCGGCGGCCTCTCATTCCGGTCGTGGTCGGGGTAGTCGCGTTCCTGCTCTCCGGATATCTCTGCACTGTCGTCGCCCATCCGGCATTCGGCGCGAGCGTGGTCACCGCCTCTCGCACCTGGAACGACTATCTGCTGCTCTACGTCATGCTCCTGGTCACCGTCGGTGCCATGCTGGGCCGCGTTCTGCGCACACGCCAGTGGTTGCCCGGCCTCGCGACGGCGGCCGCGGCAGCGGTCTGCGTCATGGCCTGCGTCGGACTTGCCGTCCCGCTGGCCCACCTGGAGCGGAAGATGGAGGTACGGGCCCAGCACTGGGATCGCCAGGACCGGTGGCTGCGCACCCACGCGGCACACGGCGACCAGGTGCTGCCCTACACACCGGTCTCGGTCAGTGGACTGGGCGAACCGTTCGGCCGACACGGTCAGAAGCCGTGGCCGGCCAAGTGCGTTGCCCAGTGGTATCACCTCAAGCGCATCACCTACTCACCCCGGTTTCCCTGAACGCAGCCGGGCCGTCCGATGACACCCGATGGGCCGAGGGTTGTGGCTCAGGCGGCACCGAACGGCGCGCAGTGGCGCGAGGCCAGGACATCTACGCTGTCACCGCACCGCTCGCGGCGGAAGCGGTTTGCCGCATCCTCACGGGACAGACCAGGACGGTCGGTGTCGCCTCCGCCGGCAAGATCTTCGATGCGCCCGACTTCCTCGGCGCGCTGTCCCCGCACGTCTCCCTTGAACCGCGTCCGTAGCTGGTCATGTGGGAGCCGGGTGGGCCCATGTCCGGCGTCCACCGTCCCTTCGCCTCGTTCCGCGCATGGTTGTGAGGGGCCTTGGGCCGACGATGAGCTGTGCTGCTCTATGCCTGGTGGGAGCGGAGGTTGACCGCGCGCAGGAGGGCGTCGCGGCACGCGAGGACGGCCGGGTGCTGGCTGCGGCCGCGGCGTACGACGGTGAGGACGCGGCGGGTGCGCCGGTCGCGGGGGAGTTGCCGCAGGGTGACGGTCGGAGGTTGTCCGCTCCAGACGAGGTCGGGAAGGAAAGCTGCGGCGTGATTCTGCTCGACGAGGCGGAGGTGGAGCAGGAGGTCAGTGGTCTCGAACCGTACGTCGGGTTCGAAGCCGGCGTTGCGGCACAGGGTCATGGCCCAGTGCCGGGCGGCCGTGCCTTCGGGTTCCATCACCCAGGCGTGGTTGGCGAGAGAGCGCAGCGCCGCCATCGGGCTCTCGGTGTCCAGATTGTCGGCCGTTTGGGGCAGTGCCAGGTGCAGGGGGTCGCTGAGCAGGTCTTCCTGTTCGAGTTCGGCGGGCCGTGGGTTGGGGTTGCCGGGGTATTCCTCGGTGAGGACCAGGTCGAAGTCGCGGGCCTGGAGGGCGGGAAGGGCCTTTTCCGGTTCCATGTGTGTGACGTGGACGCGCAGGTGCGGGTGCAGGTCGCGCAGCAGGCCGAGCGCGGTCGGGACCAGGGCCAGGGCGGCCGTTTGGAACGAGGCGATGCGCAGGGTGCCGGTGAGATCGGTCAGGGAGGTGGCGATGTCCGCCTCCGCGCGCTCCAGGCGTTCGAGGACCGCTTCGGTGTGGGCGACGAGGATCTCGGCCTGCTCGGTCAGCCGCACCCGCCGCCCGACCGGTTCCAGCAGCGGGACGCCGACTTCGGCTTCCAGTTGAGAGAGCTGCTGGGAGATGGAGGAGGGAGCGTAGGAGAGGGCGGCGGCCACGGCCGCGAGCGTGCCGCGGTGCTTGAGTTCGCGCAGCAGTCGCAGTCGGTGCAGGTCGAGCACGGCCGGACCGCTCCCCTCGCCGTCGCCGAGCAAACATTAATCGTCGGTTTCTTCGATGAGTATAGGTCGAAAACATTCGCTGGACCGATCGTAGGAGGGCATCGGACCCTGATCGTGTGTCTGAAAACGCTTCCTCCCCCCGTGCGCTGCTGTGGTCTCTGCGGCCCGGCGCCCGTACCTGGCGGTGTGAACCCGCACCCGTCGAGGTGCGGGGCTTCCACGCCGCGCTGCCTGGCCATTCACCCACTCCACTGACCGAACTCCCCTCGTTGGCATCTGAGTTGGGGGTCGGCCGGGTCTTCGTCAAGGACGAGTCATGCCGCCTGGGCCTGCCCGCGTTCAAGGCTCTGGGCGCGTCCTGGGCGGTCCACCGCACCCTTGCCGAGCGGACCACGAGCGGCAGAGAGCCCGGCCCGGTCACCCTGGTGACTGCCACCGACGGCAATCACGGCCGGGCAGTGGCCCGCATGGCACGCCTGCTTGGGCAGCGCGCCCACGTTTTCGTTCCGCAGGGCGTGCATCCGCGGGCTGTGGCGGCCATCGTCGCCGAGCAGGCGAAGGTCACCGAGGTCTCGGCGCCGTACGACGAGGCCGTGCGCCGTGCGGCCGAGGCGGCTGCCGGGCCGGACGCGGTCCTGGTCCAGGACACGGCCTGGGCGGGCTATGAGCAGATTCCGAGGTGGATCGTCGAGGGCTACTCCACCCTCTGCGCCGAGACCGACGAGCAGCTGGCCGCCGAAGGGGTCGTCGAGGGGCCCGACCTCGTCTCCATACCCGTGGGCGTGGGGTCACTGGCTCAGGCCGTGGTCACCCACTACCGCAGCCGCCCCTCCGGGTGGGCTCCGGCACTGCTGTCGGTGGAGCCGGAGGCCGCGGCCTGCGTCCTCGAAAGCCTCATCGTCGGCGAACCCGTCAGTGTCACCACCGGCGACACCACCATGGCCGGGCTGAACTGCGGCACCCCGTCCAGCATCGCCTGGCCCTACCTGCACAGCGGGTTGGACGCCGCCGTCGCCATCCCCGACGCCGACAGCGCCCGCGCGGCCGCTCACCTCGGGGCCCTCGGCGTCTCCTCGGGTCCCTGCGGGGCTGCGGCGCTCGCCGGTTTTCGTGCGGTGCTCACTGGCGTGGGCGCCGAGGAACGTCGTTCGGCACTGGGGCTCGATGCGACCTCAGTGGTCGTGCTGTTGAGTACCGAAGGCGCGGCTGCCAACCCGAACTCCACCGCCGATCACTGAACACACCTGAAAGACCCATGCGTTGGGCCACCGCGCCTTCATCTCCCCGGCTGCCGACCGGTTTCGACCGGTTCGGTCAGGTGAAGGCCGGCAGCGTGCTGACCCTCTTCACAGCCGCACTCGGTGTCCTCGGCCCCCTGACCATTGTGCCGGGCCCGGACATGGCGGCGGTGCCCCAGTGCGCCGTCGCGGCCTGTCTCCGCGGCGCGCTGCGGACCGTGGGCGGGATGACGACCGGGCCGCCGGTCCGGGGCGCGCTGACCGTGGCCCGGCCCGCGGCGCGACCGCAGCCGGCTGATCCGCAACGCCACCCACTCCACCGTTTTCGACAACTCCGGGAGACAGATCATGACGAGCCCCGCCCCCGACAAGATCACTGTCAACGGCGACCGCCTGTGGCAGTCGCTGATGGACCTCGCCGACATCGGCGCGTACGACGACGAGCGAACCGGCCTGCGCGGCGTCAACCGCCTCGCCCTGACCGACGCCGACGCGACTGGCCGCCGTCAGGTCATCGCCTGGATGGAACAGGCCGGCCTGACCGTCCGCATCGACCGGATGGGCAATGTTTATGGCCGCCGCGAGGGCACCGACCCCACTGCGGCCCCGGTTCTGACCGGCTCGCACATCGACAGCGTCGCCACCGCCGGCGCCTTCGACGGCTGCCTCGGCGTGCTGGGCGGTATCGAAGTCGTCCGCACCCTCGACGAACGTGGAATCACCACCCGCCGCCCGGTCGAGGTCGGTATCTTCACCGAGGAGGAAGGCGTCCGCTTCGGCACCGACATGCTCGGCAGCGCCGTCGCCGCCGGGCGCCTCACACTGCAGTACGCCCACGCCCTGACCGACCGCGACGGTCTCACCCTCGGCGGCGAACTCGCCCGCACCGGCTTCAACGGCTCCGCCGACGTACGCCTCGACTCTCCGCACGCCTACGTCGAATGCCACATCGAACAGGGCCCCGTCCTCGCCGAGAACGGCGTCGAGATCGGCGTCGTCACCGGCGTGCAGGGCATCTCCTGGCAGGAGATCACCATCCACGGCCGTGCCGCGCACGCCGGTACCACCCCCACCCACATGCGCGTCGACGCCGGCCTCGCGGCCGCCCAGATCATTGTTTGCCTGCGGGAGCTGGTCGACTCCGGCGAGTACGGGGATCTACGGGCCACGGTCGGCCATCTGATCGTTCATCCGGGCCTGACCAACATCGTCCCGGCCCGCGCCGAGCTGACCGTCGACCTGCGCAACCCCGACGACGTCCAGATGGCCCGCGCCGAGGAAGCCCTCGCCGCGTTCCTGCGCGACCTGGAGGACAGCCGGCCCGGCCTGTCGCTGACCGTCCGGCGGATGGCCAAGACCGCCTACGTCCCCTTCGACGAGGGGCTGCAGAAGGTCATCGCGCAGGCCGCAGACGACCACGGCCTGGACCACATCTCGCTGCTCTCCGGCGCCGGACACGACGCCCAGGAGATCGCCGCGCTCTGCCCCACCGCCATGATCTTCGTCCGCGGCGAGTACGACGGCATCAGCCACAACCCCCGCGAGTACTCCACCCCCGAGGCATGCGCCCACGGCGTCGACGTACTGGCCACCACCCTCCTGCGCCTGGCCGACCAGGACTGACCGCCCACGGCCTGAACACAACCACCGCACACGCACGATGCACGGTGCTCGGCAACGTCGCCTCTCCCCACGTGCCGTGCCCACCGTCCCGCCCCCGACTCACGGGGTGGCATCAGAACTTCGGAAGGCCCACATGCTCCCCGAGACCCCCTCGACCCCGGCGGCCCATGATCCCCTGGAGCCGGATCCCAGCCGCCTGCTGGCCCGGCTGATCGCCATCGACTCCGTCAACCCGGACCTCGTTCCCGGCGGGAACGGTGAAACCGTCATCGCCGACTTCTGCAGTCAATGGCTGGCCACCCGCGGCTTCGAGGTCCACAGCCTGGAAAAGCGCCCCGGCCGGCCCTCAATCGTCGCGATCGCCCGCGGCACCGGCGGAGGCCGGTCACTCATGCTCAACGGCCACCTCGACACGGTCGGCCTCGCCGACTACGACGGCGACCCCCTCGACCCGCAGATCCGCGACGGCAGGATGTACGGCCGCGGCACCTTCGACATGAAAGGCGGCATCGCGGCCATGATGGTCGCCGCAGCCTGCGCCACCGCCCACGGACCCCTGCGCGGCGATGTCATCCTCGCCTGCGTCGCAGATGAGGAGCACGGCAGCTCGGGCACCGAGGAAGTGCTGGAGTCCTTCACGGCCGACGCGGCGATCGTCACTGAGCCGAGCCACCTCGAAGTGACCCTCGCCCACAAGGGCTTCGCCTGGTTCGACGTGGAGATCGAAGGCCGCGCGGCCCACGGTTCACGGCCCGAGCTCGGTATCGACGCCATCACCAAGGCCGGGCACTTCCTGGTCGCGCTGGAAGAGCTGGGACAGAGCCTCACGCAGGGCCCGGTACACCCCCTCCTGGGCACCGGCACCGTGCACGCCTCCGTCATCCACGGCGGCGAGGAAACCTCCACCTACCCGGCGCACTGCCGCATCACCCTGGAGCGCCGCACCATTCCCGGCGAGAGTGCCGACAGCGTCGAGCGCGAACTGACCGACGTGCTCGACCGCCTTGCCGAAAGGGTCTCCGACTTCCGCTACCGGCTGACCCGTGGCCTGCACCGCGAGCCCTTCGAGGCCGACCCCGAAGCCCTGATTGTGCGCACCTTGACCCGCCACGCCGAGCAGGTACTCGGCCACCCGCCCGTGGTACGCGCCGAGCCGTTCTGGACCGACTGTGCCCTCCTGGACCGTGCCGGTATCCCCTGCCTGCTCTTCGGCGTCGACGGCGCGGGTGCACACGCGGCCACCGAGTATGTCGACCTCGCCTCGCTGGACCGCCTCACCGACATCCTCACCGGCACCATCGCCGACTTCTGTTCCTGAACTCTCACCCGGACCCGGACCACGGGTTCGGCACGGAACGAAAGATGCAGCGCCATGACCACCCAGGCAGACCAGCGCCAAGACAGTGGCCACACCGCCGACAGGTCTGCTGATCGTCGCGGTCTGGGAGCCGTTCTGTGACGGCCGGGAGATCTTCCAACCGGACTCGGCCTGACTGATCTCGGTTGCGGCCGGCAGCGCTCCCGCACTGTCCGCCCTTCAGACTGCCACGAAGCGCTCAGCTGCTGAGCGCCTGGGTGCCGAGGACAGTGAGCAGGGCGAGGCGTTCGGCGTCCTCGGTGCCGGGTTCGGCGGTGTAGACCATGATCCGCAGGTCGCTGCCCGCGACGGTGAGCACGTCGCAGTCCAGCGTCAGGGGGCCGGCCTGGGGATGGTCGATGGTTTTGCGTGCGGCCTCGTGCTGTCCGACCGTGCCGGAGTCCCACAGCTCGGCGAACCGCTCGCTGCGCGCGCGCAGCTCAGCGACCAGCTGCCGCAGCCGCGGGTCGGCCGCATAGCGCCCGGCGGCCGCGTGCAGGTCGGCCACCAGCGCGGCCTCGAACCGGCGCAGCGACTCCGGCGTGTGGCGGGCCCGCGAGCCCGGTCCGACGAACTGCCGCCACACGCCGTTGAGCTCGTTGCCCCGCCAACCGGACGGATCACCCATCAGGGCCGCGTACGGCGGGTTGGCCAGGAGCAGAGTCCAGGACGCGTCGTAGACCGCGACGGGTGTCCCGGTCAGCCGGTCCAGCAGTCGCTGGATGCTCGGGGTTATGTACGCGGGGACCGATTCCGGACCCGGCGGTGCCAGCCCGGCCAGCCGGAACAGGTGGGTGCGCTCGGACCCCGACAGCCGAAGCGTCCTGGCCAGGGCCTCGACGACCTGCGCCGAGGGGTTGGACGCGCGGCCCTGTTCGAGACGAGTGACGTAGTCGACAGAGATCCCTGCGAGCAGGGCAAGTTCCTCCCGGCGCAGTCCGGCCGCCCGCCGGTGCCTGCCTGCCGGCAGCCCGACGGCCTCAGGTGAGACCCGGTCGCGCCAGCGGCGCACCGCCTTGCCGAATTCCGCCGTCGCCATGCCCACCAGTGTGCATCGCCTGCCGAGCAGCCTGCCTGGTACCAGCAGTCCCAGGAACACGAGGCGTCTGGCTGACCGCGCCGTCCTGCCGGAACGTGTGGGTATGACAACAACACTGATCACCGGAGCGAACAAGGGCCTGGGCTACGAGACGGCCCGCCGCCTCATCGCCGCGGGCCACACCGTCTACATCGGCAGCCGGGACCCAGAGCGCGGCCGCCGCGCGGCCGAGCAACTGGGCGCGCGGGCTGTCCAGCTCGACGTCACCGACGACACCTCCGTCGCGGCCGCGGTGAAGACCATCGAGGCCGACGGCGGACTGGACGTCCTGGTCAACAACGCCGGTGTCGAGGGGAGGGGCGCGAACAACGACGTGGCCGGCGCCGCAGACGTCACCGTCGACATGATGCGGCAGGTGTTCGAGACCAACGTATTCGGCACTGTGCGCGTCACCCACGCGTTCCTGCCGCTGCTGCAGCGGTCGGCCGCCCCGGTCGTGGTCAACCTCAGCAGCGGCCTGGCCTCGCTCACCCGGGTCACGACCGCAGGCACCTCGACCTACGCCTACCCGGGGGTCGCCTACCCGGCGTCGAAGACCGCGGTCAACATGATCACCGTGCAGTACGCGAAGGCGTTCCCGAACATGCGGATCAACGCGGTGGAGCCCGGCTACACCAAGACGGACCTGAACGGGAACACCGGCATCCAGACCGTCGAGCAGGGCGCCGAGATCATCGTCCGCATGGCGCAGGTGGGCCCTGACGGCCCGACGGGGGGCTACTTCGACGCGGAGGGCGCGCTGCCCTGGTAAGCGTCACTCGCGGGGTGTGGACCCAGGATGACTTTCACAGGTGGCCTCGGCGGCGGCCGGGCGGTAGAGGAGGGGGACGGGTACCCGAGCGGTCCGGCGACGCACCTCGAACCGACCAGAGAAATGATCACAGCAGGACGTACCCGCCCCCGTAGCGCGGCGGCGGAGCCGGCGGCGCCACCGCTGCGGTCCGGGCTCGCCCGACCACCGCGGCCCGGTGTTTCCGGTGCTCAGGACCCCTCGCGCTGGAGGGCGACCGCGGCCATGTCGTCGTCCAGCGGGCCGGCCACGTAGGCCTGCAGGTCCTTGGTCATTGCCTCCACGAGCGGCCCCGGGCGCAGGTCGGCCCAGGCTGCGGCGCGCTCGAGGAGCGGATAGAAGGTGCCGTGCCGGTCGCGGGCTTCGGTGATGCCGTCGGTGTAGAGGAGCAGACGGTCGCCGGGGGCGAAGACGAAGGTGGTCGGGGTGTAGGCGCTCTCGGCCAGGCCTCCCAGGCCCAGGGGAGGTGCCGGCTGGGCAACGTTCAGGAAAGTGGCGGTGCCTTCGTGCAGCAGGAGGGGAGGGAGATGCCCGCAGCTGACGATGTGTACATACGGTTCGTTGTCCGGAATCTCGACGACGGCCGCTGTCACGAACCGTTCGCCGACGTCGGCTTCGACCCGCGGGTTGGCGAACTCCGCCAGGCCCCAGCGAACGCTCGTTTCCAAAGTGGCGACCAACTCGGGCAGCGGCGCTTGCCGGTGGGCCGCTGCGCGGAAGGCGCCGAGGACGGTCTCGGAGTCGCCGATCGAGCCGAGGCCCTTGCCGCGTACGTCGCCGATGAGCAGCCGCGTGGCGTTGGCGGCGCGGGCCACCGCGTACAGGTCACCGCCGAGGCGCGCGCCCGCCTCGGCGGACCGGTACGCCGAGGCGATGACAACCGGTCCGGCGCGCTTCGGCAGCGAGCGCAGCACGACACCCTGAGCCGCCTCGGACACCCGGCGCAGGCCCGCCATCTCGTGCTGCCCCCGTTCCCGCAGATGACTGAAGAGCACCAAAAGCACCGAGAGCAGGATCAGGGAGCCGAGCTCCACGAGCACGTTCTCGGTGGCCAAAGTCCTTCGCTCGACTCCCGCGACAACAAGGGCCAGCACAGCCAGAAGGGCGGTCACCGCGCCGCGACGGGGGCCTGAGAAGACGGCGACGAGTGCGACGGGGACGACCAGGATGTGGGCGAGGTGAATGTCCGGCGGCAGGAAGAAATCCACAACCGGCACGGCCATGATCAGCCCGGCGGACACCGCGGGCAACGCATACCCGCCCGCCCCCGTGGGCTCCTGCATCGTCGACAGACGGGACCACAAGCGCATCCAGACTCATCCCTTCCCGTCGCGCACCCTGATCCCGCGCGGCCGAGAATCATCGTTCTGCGTCCGGTCCCAACACGGGAAGGAACCGTTTTCTTCCTGATGACGCTGTCCCCTGAGCAGCGCTCACAGTCAGGCATCATTCGGCGACGCCGAGCTTCAAGCCGAGGTCACGGGAGTGCGGCCCGTACATGGTGTCCCGTGCGTTCGGCCTGCTGGGTGAAGAGGCCGACCGCCGAGGCTTCCGCCGCCTGCGACGTTGCGGCATCACGGGTCGGATCGTGCCCCCTCATGCGAGTGAGGTCCATACGCTCTTGACCTCGGTGTAGAGGTCGATGGCGCCCCGGCCCATCTCCCGGCCCCAGCCGCTGGACTTGAACCCGCCCCAGGGAGCGGAGGCGTCCAGCGGGTTCGGCATGTTGATGTAGACCGTGCCGGCGCGGATCGCCCCCGCCAGACGGTGCGCCGAGGCGACGTCACGGGTCCACACGGCCGCGGCCAGGCCGTACTCGGTGTCATTGGCACGGGCCACGGCTTCGTCCTCGTCGTCGTACGGCATGACGGACAGTACCGGGCCGAAGATCTCTTTGCGGGCGATCTGCATGTCGTCGCGGACGCCCATGAAGACCGTCGGGCGGTAGAAGAAGCCAGGCAGGTCGTCGGCAGGTGAGCCGCCCGCGAGCAGCGTGGCTCCTTCCTTGACGCCGCTGCGCACCAAGGCGTCGACGTGGTCGCGGTGTTCGGCGCTGACCAGAGGGCCGAGCTCGGTGTCCGGTGCGATGCCGGGCCCCAGGCGCATTCCGGCGACGGTCTTGGCGCAGCGCTCCGCGAACTCGTCGGCGAGGGAGCGGTGCACCAGGAAGCGGGTGTATGCGGCGCACACCTGACCGCTGTTGAGGAGCGAGCCCTGAAGACAGCCTGCCACCGCCGCGTCCAGGTCGGCGTCCGGCGTGACGATGCTGGGTGCCTTGCCACCGAGTTCGAGTGAGACGCGCTTGAGGTTCCCGGCCGAAGCCTGGATGATTGCGCGGCCGGTCTCGGTGGAGCCGGTGAAGGACACCTTGTCCACGCCCGGGTGCTCGACGAGGGCGCGGCCCGCCTCCGGGCCTCCGGTCAGGAGGTTGACGACTCCGGCGGGCACACCCGCCTGGCGGCACAGCTCGACCAGCCTGACCGTGGTCAACGGGGTCTGCTCGGCCGGCTTGACGATGACCGTGTTCCCGCAGGCGAGGGCGGGTGCGATCTTCCACGTGGCGATCATCAAGGGGAAGTTCCACGGGGTGATCAGTGCGCACACCCCGACCGGCTCCCGCTTGGTGTACTGCAGCACGCCGGGGAACGACAGGGGAGCCGTCTCCCCGTAGATCTTGGTGACCCAGCCCGCGTAGTAGCGGAAGTGCTCGGCCGCGCCGTTGACGCTGACAGCCTTCGACATGCCGATCGGCTGACCCTGGTCACGGGTCTCCAACTCCGCCAGCTCTTGGGCGTGTTCCTCGATGAGATCACCGATACGCCACAGGATTCGCGCTCGTTGTGCAGGGGCGATCCCTGCCCACTCGGGGCTGCCGAGCGCGGCACGGGCGGCTGTCACGGCCGCGTCAGCGTCGGCGGTTCCCGCGTCCGCGACCCGGGCGTTCGGCTGCCCGGTCGCCGGGTCCAGAGTGTCGAACTCCGCGCCGGAGGCGGCGGACTGCCACTCACCACCGATGAAGAGGGTGTTCGTTGTGCTCATTGCTGTGCTCCTGGAGTGAAGTCGGCGCACCGTTCGCCGATCATGAGGTGGGTGTGTAGGTGGTGCCTGAGGCGACGGACGGCATGACCGAGGCGTCGGCCACGGGGAGGCCGGGCACGGCCTCGACACGCAGGTGTGGGTCGACCAGCGGTTGATGCCGTTGCGGCACGTCTCGACCTGGTGGTGGTCACTGAGCAGGGTCCGCTTGGTCTATGCGGGGAGCTCGTCGTCCGTGCGGAGGTTCGGTCCGGGCGCGGTTTCCCGGCTGCGCCGCTGGCCCAGGGGCCCCCGGTCCCCGATGCGTTCGGCCGGGGAACTGTCGTGCAGGCGTGGTCCTGTGGGGAGTTCCACAGTTCCCACAGGCGCCCCGGGGCGTGGATGGCGGGGTTGCCGTCCCGGCCGCCCGCTTCGACGAGCAGTACTCTCCGGCCGGCGTCCACCAGCCTGCGTGTCACCACGCAGCCCGCGGATCCGGCACCGACCACGATGTGCTCGTAAGCAGTGTGTGCGGCTCCCATACCGGCAGCTTGCGCCGCAGGTCCCGGCCTCGGCTTGTGCTGCGGTGCACCGTCGTTTGTGTGAGCGGGCACGATGCGCCCACGGCGCCGCGCCCAGGTGTTGCGCTCTCGGCGACCGCGCGCGCCGGTGGGCCAGGACGAGTTCGTCCGGCACACCCGCTTCCGGACGTATCGCCAGGCGCGTCTCCGCAGTCCGCGCACCCCTACGAAGGAGTCCTCGTGGAACTGTTCCCGAACGGCACACGGATCACCGCCACGCCCGAGGAGCGCCGGGCGCAGGCGCTGAAGACGGCCCGGCTGGTGGTCAGGGCGGCCCAGCCGGACGACGACATGCGCGCACGGCTGCGCCCGGAGTACGCCGAGAACCAGGACTTGCTCGTCGCCGTCGCGCACGTGGTGGCCGTCGAATTCGCCACCGTCGCGGCAGCGGACGACTACTGGCGCTGAAGGGCCGTGTTATTGGTTCTGAGCGGCCACGCGCGCCTCGCTGGGGCTGATGCCGTACGCCGTCCTGAAGGCGTGGCTGAAATGGGCGGGGTCGGGAAAGCCCCAGCGGCCGCCGACGGTGCTCACAGGGAGGTGTGCGAGCACGGGATCGGCTAGGTCACGGTGGCACTGGGCCAGGCGCCGCTCCCGAATCCAGCCCGAGACGGTGTGGCCCTGCTCTGCCATGAGCTTGTAGAGATAGCGGCGGGAGATGTGGTGGACGGCGGCGATCTGGTCGGGGCCGAGATACGGGTCGGCGAGCCGCTGTTCCATGTACGAGAGAATGCGCCGGGTGAGCTGGTCCCGCCCGTCGTCCTCCGGTCTGCGCGCGCTCTCGGCGTGCGGTGCCAGCAGCGCACCGACCAGGTCAACCACGGTGTCCGCGAGCCGTGGAGTGCCGACCGTGTCCAATTCCTCCACCTGATCCGCCAGCCCCTTCAGGAACGGCAGGACGACCGGTCCGAGACCGCCCTGGCAGGACACCGCGGTAGCCGTCACCCGCTCCAGCTCCCGCTCGGGCAGCCTCAGCATGGGCCTGGGGAACATGACGACGAGCATGCGATAGCGCCGGTTGAAGTCCAGCGTGTACGGGAGACGCGTGTCGTACAGGGTCAGCCCACCGGGCTCCAGGAGCACCTGCCGGTCCTTCTGGGTGAGCACGCACTGCCCGGCCAGCTGCAGACTGAGCTTCACGAAGTCCGGGAGGTCGGAGGCGAGGTGCCGCCGGGTGTGCGCGACTACGTGAGGATCCGCGTCGACGACCGAGACCTGCACCGGGCCCAGCTGGGCGCTGCGCAGGGCGGCGTGGAAGTCGGGGGTCTCGTGGGGCAGTGCCTCCAGTGGCACGAAGCTCCGGCCGATGAGTGTCCGCCAGAAGTCGAAGCGTTCCGCGGCGGTCTCGTCCTGCGGCGTGGTCATCGTGGGCATCGAAGGCTCCCTTCCGCCGACGTGTGCACGGTATGACGAGAGCGAAGGGGCGGGCCCGGTCGTGCCCGCCCCTTCGCTGAGTCAGCCCAGGCCGTCCGCGCCGACCTGTACGGCGGACTCGTCCAGCAGGGCGTCGGTCACGGGCAGCGGACGGCCGTCCAGGCCGAGCACCGGTGTGGCCTCCTTGTACCAGGACTCGATGACCGCGTTGCCCCAGAAGTCCCGGCGGCGGTCGTCGTGCACGTTCCACCGGTACGTCTCGTGGTCCGGGTCGCCCGTGTAGTAGTCGGAGGTGTAGATCTCCACACGGTGGCCGTCGGGGTCGCGCAGGTACAGGTAGAAGGCGTTGGAGACGCCGTGCCGTCCCGGGCCGCGTTCGATGTGGCGCTCCTTGCGCAGCGAGCCGAAGATGTCGGCGCAGCGCAGCACCTGGTGGGACTCGTGGGTGGCCACGCCCAGGTGGTGCAGGCGCGGCCCCGCGCCGCCGGTGAAGGCGACGTCGTGGACGGTCTGTTTGCGGTACATCCAGGCCGCGTACAGCTCGTGCTCGTCGCCCTCGATGGTCTCGGAGCAGCCGAAGCCGAGGGACTTGTAGTGGGCGTAGGCAGCGGGGATGTCGGAGGTGCAGATGTTGAAGTGGTCGAGGCGGGCGATCTCGGCGCCGTGGCGGATGTCGTAGCGCTGGATGAGGCGTTCGGCGTGCTCGATCTCGTGGAAGAACTCGACGGGAAAGCCGAGCGGGTCAATGACGCGTACAGCCTCGCCGACCCCGTGGGTGCCCTCGCCCTTCTTCAACCGCCGTACCGGGCGGCCGAGTCCGGTGAAGAACTTCTCGGCCTTGTCGACGTCGTCCGGGGTGCGCACGCGATAGGCGATGTGGTCGAGGGCGGCGAGGTCGCCCTTGCGCAGCACGAGGGAGTGGTGGGTCAGCTCGTCGGTGCCGCGCAGGTAGAGGGAGTCGGTGTCCTCGTACTGGACGTGGAAGCCGAGCATGTCGACCCAGAACCAGCGGGCGGCGCCGAGGTCGGTGACGGCGAGCTGGGCGTAGGAGGAACGGACGACATCAGGGGCTTGTGCAGTGCTGGACGCGTTCATGAGGAAGCTCCGAAGCGGGGCGTGTGGACGTCGCCGAGCGCGACGTGCACGATCTTCGATTCGGTGTAGAAGTCGATGCTGTGGGCGCCGCCCTCGCGGCCGACGCCGGAGGCCTTGACCCCGCCGAACGGGGTCCGCAGGTCGCGTACGTTGTGCGAGTTGATCCAGACCATGCCGGAATCGACGGCGTGCGCGATGCGATGGCCGCGCTTGAGGTCCGAGGTCCAGATGTACGCCGCCAGGCCGTACCGCGTGGCGTTCGCGAGCTCGACGGCTTCGGACTCGTCGTCGAACGGGGCGACGGCGACGACCGGGCCGAAGATCTCCTCCTGGAAGATACGGGCGTCGCGTTCGACGTCGGCGAAGACGGTCGGCTGGAGGTAGTTGCCTTCGGCGAGGTGCTCCGGCCGGGTGCCGCCCGCGATGAGGCGAGCCTCCTTCTTGCCGATCTCGACGTAGCTCAGGACGCGTGCGTAGTGCTCCGTGTGGACCAGCGCGCCCACTTCGGTGGCGGGGTCGGAGGGGAGTCCGACGCGTACACGGGAGGCCCGCTCCGCGAGGCGGCGCGTGAAATCCTCGTACAGCGGACGCTCGACGAGAACCCGTGAACCGGCGGTGCACCGCTCCCCGTTGAGCGAGAACACGCCGAACACCACCGAGTCGAGGGCGGCTTCGACATCGGCGTCGGCGAAGACGACGACGGGGGACTTGCCGCCCAGTTCCATCGAGGTGGTCTTCAGGTGCTGGGCGGAGGAGCGGATGATGTGGCGGCCGGTGTCGGTCGAGCCGGTGAAGGAGATCAGTGGTACGCCGGGGTGGTCGACCAGGGCCTGGCCCGCTTCCTCGCCGATGCCGTGGACGATGTTCACGACACCGGCCGGCACCCCGGCCTCCTCGAAGATCTCCGGCCAGAGCGAGGCCGACAGCGGGGTCCACTCGGCCGGCTTGAGGACGAGGGTGCAGCCGGAAGCCAGCGCCGGAGACAACTTCCAGCTCTCCAGCATGAACGGGGTGTTCCACGGCGTGATCAGCCCGGCGACCCCGACCGGCGTGCGCACCACATAGCTGAACTGGTCGTCGCCCTGCCGGAAGGCCTCCTCGCCGAGCGCCACCATGACGTCCGCGAAGTAGCGGAAGTTCTCGGCGGCTCGACGCGCCTGGCCGCGCGCCTGGGTGATGGGCAGTCCCGAGTCGTACGACTCGAGGGTCGCCAGCCGGTCGTGGCGGGCCTCGACGGCGTCGGCGATGCGGTTCAGTACGATGGCGCGATCGCGGTTGGACATGCCCGACCAGGCGGGGAAGGCGGTCCGCGCGGCGGAGACGGCCCGCTCGACATCGGCCGCAGATCCGCGTGAGGCCTGCGCATACGCCGAGTTGGAGACAGGGTCGGAGACATCGAATGTGCGGCCGTCGTCGGCGTCGACGAGTTCGCCGCCGATCCAGTGCCGGATGACGGAGGGCAGGCCCTCGGGGGTGGTGCTCACTCGGCTGCTCCGATCTGCCGGTCCTGATGGGCCCGCTGGGTTTTGATCTGCTGCGTCAGGTCGCCGCCCTCGGCGAGCAGCGCGCGGATCTTCGCCAGGCCCGCGTCCGTCGGAGCGGTGAGCGGTGGCCGGACGTGAGGAGAGGAGATACGGCCCTGCTGGTGCAGCACCCACTTCGCGGGCGCCGGGTTCGTCTCGACGAAGAGGAGGTCGACGAGGGGGTGGAGGCGGTAGTGCAGGTCACGAGCGGCGTCGAACTCGCCCGCCTCCCACAGCTCGTACATCCGTGCCACCGCGGACGGCGCGAGGTTGGCCACCGCGCTGACGAACCCCGCTCCGCCGAGCGCGAGCAGCGGCAGGCACAGCAGCTCGATGCCGGACCACACCAGCAACGATCGTCCGCAGGCGTGCAGGACACGGGAGAAGTGCTCGAAGTCCTTCGTCGTCTCCTTCACACCGACGAAGTTGTCGAAGTCGGTGAACAGCCGCTTCACCGTCTCCGGCGCGATGTCGACCGCCGTGCGGGACGGCACGTTGTATGCGACGATCGGCAGGTCCGGGAACTCGCGGGCCACCGTGGCATACCACTGGTACAGCGCCTCCTGCGTGGGGCGTGCGTAGTAAGGGGTGATGACGAGGGCCGCGTCGGCTCCCAACTCCCGTGCCGCTGCGGTGATTTCGAGTGTCTCGTCGAGCTTGTGGGAGCCGGTGCCGGGCAGGAACGGCACTCGGTCACCGATCTCCTCGACCGCCGTGCGCATGGCCTCGATCCGTTCGGCCCCGCTCTGCGCGCTGGGCTCGCCGGTTGACCCGCCCAGCGAGATGCCATGCGAACCGGACTCGAGCTGGAAGCGGATCAGGGACCGCAGGCCGGCCTGGTCGACGGCGCCCTCCGCGGTGAACGGGGTGACGACTGGGGCGATGGACCCGCGGATGGTGGAGGGGTCACTGCGGAACTTCATGCGGATTCTCCTTGCGTGCTCTGCTGCTTGCGCCATTGCTCGTACGGCTCGCGCCAGTCGGGTCCGAGCGGATACAGCCCGTCGATGCCGTGCCCCGCCTGCACCTGCTCGGTGATGAACCGCTCCTGCATCTCCTGCTCCCGGCAGTCGGCGATGAGCTCGCCGGCGAGGTCGGGTGGGACGACGACCACGCCGTCCGCGTCGCCGACGAGCAGGTCGCCGGGCTGGACGAGCGCTCCGCCGCAGGCGATGGGTACTCCCGTGTCCCACGGCACGTGGCGGCGGCCGAGCACCGAAGGGTGTTCTCCGCCGTGGTGAACGGGCAGGCCGAGCGCGGTGACGGCGGCGCTGTCGCGCAGGCCTCCGTCGGTCACGATCCCGGCCGCGCCCCGCTGCTGGGCGCGCAGCGCCAGGACGTCGCCGAGCGTTCCGGCGGAGGTGTCCCGGCGCGCGTCCATGACCAGCACCTGGCCCGGCCGCAGCTCCTCGATCGCCCGCTTCTGGGCGTTCATTCCGGTGCCGTATTGCTTGAACAGGTCCTCGCGCAGCGGCAGATAGCGCAGGGTGTGGGCGACGCCGACCATCGTCGTCAACGGCTGTGTGGGACGTACGCCGTCGATGGACATGTGCGGCAGACCGCGCCCCCGCAGCTGCGCGCTGATCGTGGCGACGGCCACCGAGCGCAGCCCTTCCTCGATGTGCTTGTCCAGTAGGGGCTCGGGCGCGTAGGCAGTGCCGTACGCGGCCTCGCGCTCCACGGGATCGGCCTTGGGCATCGCACCGTACGTCTCCAGCACGGGACCGGCGGCGATCGGGGTGCGGAGGCGTCCGGTGGACAGCCCGCCGCCCGTGACCTCGACCTCCACCAGGTCGCCGGGTGAGACGACGGACGCTCCGGCGGGAGTGCCCGTCAGGATCACGTCGCCGGGTTCCAGGGTGACCAGCCGCGACAGGTCGGCGATCAGCTGCCCGAAGGGGAAGAGGAGGGTGTCCGTGGTGTCGTCCTGCACCGGTTCGCCGTTGACCCAGGTCCGCAGACGCAGCGCGGCGGGGTCGAGCCGACGCGCATCCAGCAGCCGTGGGCCTATCGGAGTGAAGCCGTCGGCGCCCTTGGAGCGGAGGTTGGAGCCACGGTCGGCGTACCGCAGGTCGTACACCCCCGCGTCGTTGGCCGCGGTCACCCACCGCACGTGCTTCCAGCCGTCCTCCGGTCGCACACGCTGGGCGCGCGCACCGATGACGAGTGCGATCTCGCCCTCGAAGCCGAGGAGTTCGCACCCCTCGGGCCGGGCGATCGCCTCCTGGGTGCCGGCGAGGGATGACGGCGGTTTGAGGAAGTAGGAAGGCTGGGCGGGGATCCGGCCGCGCTCCTTCGCCCTGCTGGGATAGTTGAGGTGGATCGCGATGATCTTCGAAGGAGGACTCCCCAGCGGATGCGTCATCAGGGACGCTCCAGGAACGCCTGAACCTTGGCCTTGTAGGGCTCACGGTCGTACGACTTCACGTACGCGCCGGCCATCCGCACCGGGTCGCCGAAGAAGTAGTACTCGTACAGCGCCTGGCGGCTGGAGAACGCGGAGATGCAGGTGTCCCACACCAGGCGGAACAGCTTCACGCGCTCCGGTCCGGTGAGCGTCGCCGACTGGAGGTACGCCTCGATGTCGGCGGCCGCGGGGCCCGTGATGTCGAGCTCGGTGGGGGTGGCCATGAGGCCTGAGGCGCCGAGCTTGCGCAGGATCTGCGGGAAGCGCTGGTACAGCTTGGGATACAGGTTGCGGGCGGCGTTGAGCGGGGCGAATGCGGGTGTGAGGACCCCGTATTCGTTGACTTCGGCGTCGGCCTCTGCTGCCCGCAGGAACGCGCGCAGCATTTCCAGCGTGGCGATGATCTCGGCGACGTCCTCCTGGACGTGCTGGAAATGCTCGATGCCGATGGCCTCCGTGAGGAGGGAGACCAGGCCGAGGATGTACTCGGTCTTCGCGGTGGTGCGGGTGACGACCTGGTGGGTCATGTGCACCACTGACGACGTCTGCGAGTAGAAGCCGTTGCACAGCTCGGCGTCACCGAGGGCGAAGCAGCGCTCGTACGGCACATGCACGTCGTCGAAGACGACGACGCAGTCCGACTCCTCGAAGCGTGAGGCGAGCGGGTGGTCGTGGCGCGGGCGGTCGTGGTCGAGGGGCTCGCGGGCGACGTAGCGCAGGCCGGGGGTGTCGTTGGGGATGGCGAAGGCGAACGAGTACGGCTTGTCCTCCGGCGTGCCGCGCAGCACCGTCGACGGGAAGACCAGCATCTCGTCTGCGAAGGGCGCGATGGTGGCGAGCATCCGGGCACCGCGGATCACCACGCCGTTGTCGTCCTCCCGCACGATCCGCGCTGCGAGCTTGCCGCCGACCTGCTGAGTCCCCGCGACCGACCGGTTGACCTGCGGCGGGATCAACGTGTGCGTGCACAGAAGGTCCTCCTCGCGAACCTTCTCGTAGTAGCGGCGAATGTTCTCGCCGAAGTCCGGGTTCGCCTGCGCGAACCAGTCGGCGGCCGAGGCGAGGGCCATCAGCGAGCTGTTCATGTAGTCGCCGGTGCGGCCGAGCATGCCGTTGCTGTGGTCGGCCCACACCTTGAACGCCTTGCGGCGCTTGACCAGGTCGTCGGCCGTCTTCGGGGCGAGGAAGGAGGTGCCGACCGGGTTGCCGGACGTGGGGGAGGTGTAGGTGAGAACGTCCTTGTGCTCGTCCGAGTGCTGAAGGTCGTACAACTCGGCGTAGGTGCGGACCACGTTGCGGAACGCGGGGTGGTCCTGAACGCCGCCGGTGACGGTCTCGCCCTGGATGTGCACGACGGGGCGGGAGGCGGAGAGTCGTTCGAGGTATTCCTTGCCGGTGCGGGCAGGCATGTGCGGTCTCCTGGACAGAGTGCGGTAAGGGAAGAAGAGGTGCTCGATACCGTCGGTGGACTCGACGGCGGTGCCGAAGCGGCTCCGGGCATGAGCAAAGGCGTCGCCCTCGCAAATGCCGAGGTCGGTGACGCGCCCGAGGACCAGGGTGTGATCCCGCCGTCGTACGAGCGCCACGGCTCGCACTGCACCCGGGCGAGCGGGCTCAGCCGATGTGCGAAGCGGAAACCATGGCCTTGCGCCTGAACGAATCGCTGCCGGCGGTAGGGCCCTCCGGCAGCGGGTTCGGTGGCTTCAGTTCAGCGGCGGATGGTGGTCACGTCAGAGGGCGTGATCAGATGCGGGACGGTCCATCCCTTGAGGTCGTAGTCGGACATGAAGCCCTCCGCGTAGCCGCGAGCACGTTCCAGGCCGCCGTTCCTCTGGGCGAGGCCGAGGATGTCCAGGTAGGTCTTCTCCGGCTGGCCCCAGTAGTTGAGCTCGTACAGTTCGTGCCGGGAGCCGAATTCACTGCCGATCGAGTCCCACAGCGCCTTCATGACCTTCGAACGGTCCAGTGCGGTCCTGCCGCCTGACCCGCGCAGGAAGCGGTCGAGGTACGGTCGCACCTCGGGGGTGTCGAAGTCGATGGCGTTGGAGTTCAGGTAGATCAGCCCCGAGGCGATGATCGTCTCGACGATCTGTTTCATCCGGGTGTACATCCCCGGGGTGAGCGCGGCGAAGGCGAAGGCGAACTCCGGGGACGGGGCCATCGCCCCGCCGAAGCCGGGCCTGGCGTCCTCGATCATGCCGGCGTTGAGGCCGGCCACCATGTGGCGGAACGCCATGATCTCGCCCAGTCCCGCCTGAACCCCGCGGAACTGCCCGGAGCCGGTGATGTCCAGCGCCTTGCTGACCAGCCCGGTGATGAAGTCGAGCTTGACCATCAGCCGGGACGACGCCTGGAGCGCTGCCCTGCCACTCCAGTCCGCTTCCTCGTTGAACCGGGTGACCTTCTGGGGGTCGTAGACCAGCACGTTCTCCCACGGGATCAGTGCGCGGTCGAGGACGATGATCGAGTCGTTCTCGTCGTAGCGGCTCGACAGCGGGTAGTCGAACGGGCCGGCGGCCTTGGCGGCGACCGCCTCGTAGGACGCCCGCGAGAAGAACTTCACGCCCTGCCCACCGGTCGGCGCCATGAAGATGAGAGCGAACTCCTTCTTGCCCAGTGTCGCGCCGAAGTGCGAGATGAAGACGTACTGGGTCAGGGGGGACCCGGTCGCCACGACCTTGGCGCCACTGACGATCAGGCCGTTGTCGGTCTCCTCCTCGACATGGATGAAGACGTCGCCGACCTCCTCGACACCCTTGTCACGGTCGACCGGAGGGTGCACGATCGCGTGCCCGATGTGCAGCACGTCCTCCTGCGCCCGGCGGTACCAGCGCTCCGCGTTGGCCGCGTACTCGCCGAAGAAATCGGGATCGGCGCCGAGCGTGGTCAGCAAGGCCGCCTTGTAGTCGGGTGTGCGGCCCATCCAGCCGTGCACCAGCTCCTGCCAGCCCAGGACTGCGTCGCGTCCGGCTCGCAGCTCGTCCTTGGTACGCGGGGTCTTGAAGAACGCGTGGGTGTATCCGTCGTTGCCGGTGTCGGTCGGTGCGACCAGCTTCGTGTTCCGGTCCGGGTCGTGCAGGGCGTCGTAGAGCCGGGCGATCGACCGCGCCGAGTTGCGGTAGGCCGGGTGGGTCGTCACATCCTCGATGCGGTCGCCGTAGATCCAGACCTCGCGGTCGTCGCGGAGGCTCTCCAGGTACTCCTCGCCCGTCTGCGGGCGGGCGGTTTTCGTGGCTGTGCGGGGAAGTGCTGCGGTGGTCACGGGGTGCTCCTTGCAACGTCTGTGAGAGGGGGCGGGCGTCTCTGTGTGGCCGGTCCGGGCGCGACGGGATGGTCCGGGGCGGGGCGAGACGGTCAGCCGACCGCGGTGGGCACGGCAGGGGTGTCGTCCTCGTGCGCCGCGGCGCGGTCGGACGCCTGTGCCTCGTCGAAGGCGGCCTGTCCGGCGAAGTGGTAGGCCATGGCCGGCGCCGCGAAGAACTGGAATTGGTCGGCGCGGCTCTGGGTGGTCCAGATGTCGCGGAAGTAGCGCTGCAGGGGCTGGCCGTCGGCGGAGATACCGGTGCCCGCCGTGCGGATCAGCGACTGCAAGGCCTCCCACACCAGCTCCTCCACCACGAAGTAGAGGTTGTTCAGGCGCATCGCGCGAGCCCCGTCGAAGGCTTCGGTGCCGTCCGCCGAGCGCGCCGCGTACTCCTCGTAGAGCTGACCGGCCCGGATCAGCGCGGCCGACGCGGCGTCGATCTGTGCCATTGCCATGCCGAGCACGCGACGCCAGTCGGTGGAGTCGGCGCGGAGCACGTCGCCGTCCACGAAGGGGGCCTTGGTGGTACGGATGATGCGCTCGTACTCGTCCAGTGCCGCGTAACCGAGACCGACCGCCGCCGCCGCCACCTCGCCCTCGGCGAAACCCATGAACACGCCCGAGTAGGCGCGGTTGCCGTGGATGCCGTAGCCGACGCTTGGGCCGTCGGCGTCGGTGGTCCAGGTCTCCGCGCAGACCCGCTCGTAAGGAACGAAGACGTCCGCCATCGTGATGCTGTTGGACCCGCTGCCGCGCATGCCGATGACCCGGCCCCAGTCGTCCAGCACCGTGTAGTCCTCACGGTCGATGACCGCCCAGGCGCGGAACTCCTCCTCGGTCTCGGTGGCGGGCACCACGATGGTCGGGAAGAAGTGGGTCGAGTACGGCGCGCCCGAGCAGTACCGCCAGGTGCCCGAGATCAGATAGCCGTCCTCGGTGTGCTTGACCGTCGCCGAGCGAGGGTTGCCGCTGGCCGGAGCGATCATGTAGCCGTGCTTGCCGAAGACCGACTTCTGGGCCTCCTCGCTCCAGTACGAGGACAGGGTCAGGGTGTGCGCGGCCGACAACGACAGGCACCACGCGGTGGACGGGCAGCCACGGGCGACCTCCGAGATCACCGCGAAGAAGGCCGGGACTCCCAACTCGAGACCGCCGAACCGGCTGGGCAGCAGGACCTTGTAGAAGCCGTGTTCAAGCAAGTAGGCGTGCACCTCGGCCGAGTACTGGCCGTCGGCTTCGGTCTGGGCCTGGCGCTCGCGCAGCAGCGGCCGGATCTCCCGTGCTCGGTCGAGGAGCCGCTGCAACTCGGTGCGTATCCGCGGGTCCTGCTCGGTGACGACGGTCTGGCTGTACGGGCCCTGAAGGCCGGGCTCCGAGATGAGGGGAGCCGTGCCGGTGATGTTCTGCGAAGCCGCCGGGTTCGCGAACGGCGCGGCCTTGGCTCGTGTCATGGGGAACGTCCCTTCGAGAACGGGTGGGTGCTGCAAGGTTCTTGAGCGGTGAGGCAAGTTTCTTCAGGGGCCACGAACCGGGACCATATGGTTCGGGCCAGCGTTTACCCCGCTGCTTGTGCGTCGGGCACAGCCGCCCCGCCGGACACCGGGGGCGGTTGGAGGGCACAGGGCACGGAAGCGTGGCTGCCGTGACCGATGGGGACGCCCTCAGAGCGAGGCAGGCGCGGCGAAACCACCCCGGACGAACACCAGTGCGTCTGAGTCGCGGGACGTCTCCACGGCCAGTACCCGTCCGATCACCAGGTCGTGGTCGCCCGCCTCGTGCACGGTGTCGATCTCGCAGGTCAGCCAGGCCAACGAGCCCTCCACCATGGGCAGTCCGTGGGGACCCGGGCTCCACGTGACGTGGTCGAACCGGTCGGCCGCCGCAGAGGAGAAGTTCCGGCAGTGGGTGGCCTGGTCGCTGGCGAGTACGTTGACGGCGAATCGTCCCTGGCTGCGGATCGCGGCCCAGGTGAACGAGGACTTCATCACGCAGAAGGACACCAGAGTCGGCTCCAGAGAGACGGAGACGAAGGATCCGATGGTGAGTCCCAGGGGGGCACCGTCCGGGCCGGCGGCCGTGACGATGGTCACCGGGGTCGGGATCATACGCATGGTCGCGCGGAACGCGGCCGGGTCCACCTCTTTCTGCGCCGCATCGGCGGCGACGAGGGTCTCGGTTGTCATGGCAGCCTCCAGATCATCGGGACAAGGGATGCTTCGCGGGAAGCCTCGGAAGGCAACGGGATGCCTCAGAAGGCGGAAGTGCGGCTTCGCGGGCGTTCGCCTGCGTCGAAGCGTGTGCGTCCAGCCTGATGGACACTGTGCAGCCGCGTCGATGTACCCGGTACGCAAGGCTTGCGGCGCGGTTGTGCGGCGGAACAGTGCGGGGGTCGGTTGCCCAAGACGGCAGCGACCGCGGGGTGTTGAGAGTGGCGGCCGCCCCGAGTGCGCGAACGCGAGCGGCCGCCGGCGTGAACGCCGACGGCCGCACAGCTGCGTCCCGCTGTCATGACGAGGCGGTCGGCGGGTCGAACCACATGTGGATCTGACCGGTGCCGAGCGCGTTCTCGTACGCGCTGAACCTGCGTCCCCGCCACTCCCAGGACTCCCCACCCATGGCCGAGGCCATCATCAGGTAGTGCCCGAAGTTCGCCTCCGGCTTGAACTCCCGGAACTCCGGCATGGTGCGCAGGACGCTGGCGTGGTCTCCCTGCTCGAACCAGGCGATCCGCTCCTCGTCCGCCGCGCGGGCCTCGGCCGTGCGGATGAGCGCGGGATCGGCCGCCTCGTAGTTGTGCAGTACCGACAGCGGCCAGAACCGGTGGCTCATCGCACCGGAGGCGATGAGCAGCACCTTGCGGTCGAGTTGTGCGATGGCGTCGCCGACCGCCCGGCCGATCCTCATGTAGTCCTCGGTCTCGGCCGTCTGGCAGACACCGATCGATACCCAGGACTCGTCGTCCTTCTGCAGGTACTTCAGAAGGTTGATGGTCGGGTAGTGGACCGGGAGCAACGGGTCGTTGATCGCGGTACCGCGGGTGCCGTGCTTGTCGGCCAGTTCCGCGATCATGTGGGCGAGTTCGGGGTCCCCCGGGTAGTCGTAGTGGACCTGGCGCATGCCGCGCGGCAGTTCGTCGGAGGTGAACAACCCGGAGCGGTGCTCGTGGGCCGCGATGACGAACTCCACCGTGGTGGCCCAGTGGGAGTCGAAGACCAGGACCGTGTCGTAGTCGATCCGGTCGAGGACTTCGGCCTTGAGCCGGTGCAGTCCCGGGACGAGGCTGAAGTCCTCGCCGTTGTTGAGCTCCCGGCGTGTGGTTTCCGGAAGCATGATGGTGGCGACGTGTGACAACAGTGCGGCACCGACGACCTCGCCCATCACGGCCTCCTTTCCTAGGCGTTGATTGCAGTGGTGTTACTTACTTGCTGACGCAGGTGTTCCGGGTGCTGCCGATGCCGGGGATCTCGGTCTCCACGGTCCAGCCGTCCTGGAGGAACAGCTCCGGGGTACGGGACTCCCCGACGCCGCCGGTGGTGCCGGTGAAGATCAGGTCACCGGGCTCCAGGGTGACGAACCGGGACAGCCAGGCGATCTGCGTCGGTACGGAGAAGATGAAGTCGCTGGAGCGCGCGTACTGCACCTGCTCGCCGTTGACCCGGCAGGTCATCTCGATGTCGTCCCGGTCCGCCAGATCGTCGGGGGTGACCAGGAACGGTCCGGTCGGGCCGAAGGTGTCGTAGGACTTGGCCATCGAGAACTGCTTGATGGGCGGGCGGAACTGCTCGCCCCGGTCGGAGATGTCCTGGCCGCAGGTGACGCCCGCGATGACGTCCCAGGCCTCCGCCTCCGAGACCGCGGTGCAGCGCTTGCCGACGACGAGGACGATCTCGGCCTCGTAGTCGATCATGTTCCGGCCCTCCGGCAGGATCACGTTGTTGTACGGGCCGCAGATGGACGAGGGAAACTTCACCATCACGTGCGGCTCGTCCGGAATTGCCTTGCCCGACTCCTCGGCGTGCGAACGGTAGTTGAGAGCCAGCGCGATGACCTTGCCGGGCTTGGGGGTGGGCGCGCCGAGCAGGACCGGGTCCAGCACCGGAAGCGTCTCCGAGTCGGCGGCATCGGCCAGCTGTTGCAGCAGCTGGTGGTGGGCGAGGTCGGAGAGGACGGCCGGGTCCGGGCCCAGCTCGCCGGCCGACGCGGTGTGGACGTCCAGGACGCGGTCGCCGAGGATGATCGACGCACGGCCGCCGACATTGGCAAGTTGCATGAGAATGCTCCGGTTTCGTTCTGAGTGATGTGTCCGGCGGGCGCCGGAAGCTCGGTGGTGGCTGAGGGGCCGTGGTGCGCCGAGTCGTCGTCGCGGCTGCGGTGGATCAAGGAAGGCGGCTGTTCCGGTGTTGCCGGCTCGCCTCGGCCAGCGCGTCAAAGACCGCCTGGTTGGCCGGGTCCTCGGCGGCCAGGTCCTCCGGATGCCACTGCACCCCGAGGAACCAGCCGACGAGGTCGGCCGACTCGACCGCCTCGGGCACGCCGTCGTCGGCCCGGGCGGTGACGCGCAGCCGGGGCGCGAGCCGGTCGATCGCCTGGTGGTGGTAGCAGGAGATCTCCACCTTGTCGGCGGGCGCGCACAACGAGGCGAGCAGGACGCCGGGTTCGGGGACGATCGCCCGTCGCGTGTGTCGGTGCCCCTCGCCGATGTGCGGCCGCAGGGTTCCGCCGAGCACCGCGTTGACCACATGCAGGCCGCGGCAGATCGCGAGTGTCGGGACGCCCCGTTCCAGGGCCCATGAGGCCAGGGCGACATCGAAGGCGTCCTGGTCGGTGTCGACGTCGTAGAGCGCGTCGTGCTCCTCGTCGACGCCGTAGTGCGAGGGGTGCAGGTCGCCCCCGCCGGGCAACAGTACGGCATCGGCGAACGCGAATCGCGCGTCCAGGTCGTCAGAACGAGCTCCGGCATCGGGGTGGACGACCACCGGTTCGCCCCCCGCGCGCCACACCGACTCGACCAGAGCGCGGGCGGTCACCTCGGCGGCGTAGCGCAGAGCCGAGGCCGAGGAGGAGAAGCGGGCGGGAATGACGACGAGCGGACGGGCGTCCAGGACAGTACTCACAGCTGCATCCAGGTGGTCTTCAGTTCGGTGTACTTGTCCAGGGCGTGCGCGGACTTGTCGCGTCCGTTCCCGGACAGCCCGAACCCGCCGAAGGGGACACCCATGTCCCCCTCCTCGTAGCAGTTCACCCAGACCGTCCCGGCGCGCAGCCGCCGCGAAACGGTGTGCGCGGTGGACAGGTCCGAGGTCCACACCGCAGCCGCCAAGCCGTACTCGCAGTCGTTGGCGATCTCGACGGCCTCGTCCGTGCTGTCCACCACGGTCATGGCCAGCACCGGACCGAACACCTCGGTGCGGGCCAGCTCACTGTCGGGGGCGACATCGGTGAGGATCGTGGGCTCCAGCCAGTTCCCCCCGGCCGGCAGGCCGGCTCGGTCCGGTGCGTGGCTGCCCCCTGTCAGAAGACGGGCCCCGGCGGCCACGGCCCGGTCGATATATCCGCGCACCGAGGCCAGCTGAGCGGCGGTGGCGATCGGGCCCATCTCCACGGCGGGGTCCAGCGGGTCGCCCACAGGGACGGCGCGAGCGCCCCGCACCACGTTTTCGACGACCTCGTCGGCCAGATCGCGGTGGACGATCAGCCGAGAGCCGCAGGTGCACATCTGGCCGCTGTTGAAGGTGAAGGCCCATACCGCGGTGTCGACGGCCCTCTGCAGATCGGGGGCATCGGGAAGGATGATGTTGGGTGACTTGCCGCCCAGCTCGAGCCACACCCGCTTGAGATTGGAATCCGCGCCGTAGCGGGCGAACGCCCGTCCGGTGGCGGTCGACCCGGTGAACGCCAGGGCGTCAACTCCCGCGTGCAGACCCAGTGCCTGCCCGGCCACCGGCCCGGTTCCTGGTACGACGTTGAGAACGCCGGGCGGCAGACCGGCCTCGATAGCCAGCTGCGCCAGCCGGAGGATTGACAGTGGCGACTGTTCTGCCGGCTTGACCACCGTGGTACATCCGGCGATCAGTGCAGGGGCAAGCTTCCACATGGTCAGCGTGAGCGGAAAGTTCCACGGGGTGACGATTCCGACGACGCCGACCGGCTCGCGGGTGACCAGGGCGAGTGCCTGCGGGTCGGTGTCGCGTACCTCACCATGACCCTTGTCCGCGACTTCGGCATACCAGCGCAGGCAGTTGACGACCGCGCGCATCTCGATGTCCCGGCTGTGGGTGATCGGCTTGCCCATCTCCAGGGTGATGAGCAGCGCGAGTTCGTCACGGTGCTGCTCGGCCAGGTCGGCCAGTCGCAGCAGCACCGCGGCCCGTTCGCGGGGAGACATGCGGGGCCAGGGGCCGGAGTCGAAGGCCACCCGGGCGGCTCGCACGGCGTGGTCCACGGCAGCGTCGTCACCGGCGAAGACCCGGGTCAGTTCGTTTCCGTCACGGGGGCCGATCACCGGGAGGCTCCCGCCACCGGCGGAGAGCTCGGCACCGTCGACGATGGCGTTGGTCGGAAGGGGCAGCGTGGCGGCGCGCGCCAGCCACGTGGCACGCTCCGCCTCCGGCTCGGAGGGCTTCTGCGTATCGCCTGATGGCTGCTGGAGGACAGCTGTCATGTCGTCACCTGATCGGAGTAGGTAAGTCTTTGTCTGTGTCGCCACGGCTGCGCGCGGGGGACTGGGCCTTCGTCCACGGGGAGCGGCAGCGCTCAGAAGTGACGGCCGTAGTAGCGGAGTTCCCAGTCCGTCACGGCGGTGGCCCACTGCTCCCACTCCCACCGCTTGAGGGTGGTGAAGGTCCGCACCGCCTCAGGACCGAGCAGTTCCGTCAGTTCCACGTCAGCCTCCAAGGCGTCCAGCGCCTTGGACAGATTCGCCGGAGAGGTGGCCGTCGCAGCGCCGGTGTCGCGTGGGGCCGGGAGCTCCAGCCGGTTGCGGACGCCGAGCAGCGCGGCGGCCAGCACAGCCGCGGTCAGCAGGTACGGGTTGGCTCCACCGTCCGCGACCCGGTACTCCAGGCGGGTTGCCGCTCCACGCTCGCCCGGCACCCGCACGGCCGCCAGCCGGTGGTCAAGACCCCAGTTGCCACGGTGTCCGATGGCCCCGGGAAGCAGCCGCTTGTACGCGTTGACGTTCGGTGCCGCCACGGCACACAACGCGCGGTGGTGCGCCAGCACACCGGCAATCGCATGCCGCGCCGTGGGGGACAGACCGTACGGCTCGTCCGGGGCGTGGAACGCGTTGGTGCCGTCGGTCCCGGTCGCGCTGAGGTTCAGATGCAGACCGCTGCCGGCGAGCCCTGCGAAGGGTTTGCCGAGGAAGGTGATCCAGCGCCCCTCCCGGTGGGCCACCTCGCGGGCCAGCTCCCGGAAGAGGAAAGCCTCGTCGGCCGCAGCCAACGCGAGCTGGTGGTCGAGCACGACCTCGAGCTGACCCGGGTGGAACTCGCCGGTCAGCGCCTGCACGGACAGCCCGGCGGCGATGGCCGCCTCGTGGATCAGCCGACCGGTCCCGGACGGGTCGCCGCCGAGCCCGGAACCGTAGACGCGGTGCGCGGGCACCTCGACCGGCCGAAGCGAACGTCCCTCTGCGTCCGGAACGGCGGCCAGCTCGTAGAATTCCATCTCGAAACCGGCGACCGGAGACTGGCCGGTCTCCCGCTCCCACGCGGCCACCGCACGACGCAGCAGGCCGCGCGGATCCAGCTCGAACGACTCGAGTCCACCGATGCGGTGGAGGTCGGCGACGCCGATCCCGGTGTCCTCGTCCCAGCCGGGACGCAGGGTCGAGGGATCCAGCAGCGCCTCCATGTCGGGGCTGCCCACATCCTCGCCGTACCCCGCCACGAGATCGTCGCGCAGGTCGAGGGCCTGCGCCATCACCGTCATGCAGTAGTGCATCGGAGCCTTGGCTGCGACCGCCGGCACGGTGCGTCCGTGAGCGAGGCCGAGCAGGTCACAGAACAGCACCCGCGCTCGAGAGCTGCTCAACTCATAGGACACGTCGGTCTCCTGTGGGTGTGGATGTGGGTGGGGGCGAGGGGTGGGCGGCCTGGAATGCCTGCCTGGCGACAGGATGCGACGCAGGGCGGGCCGGTTGCGATGTGCTGGGGGACAGCACTGCCAGGTGCTTCTGATCCCTGTGCACACAAGACCTGTGGGGCGCCCCCGCCAACGGAGGCGTCCGCACAGGTCAGGATGCTGTCCCCTGGCCGGATACAAGACCGCACGCCGGAAATGGCCGGTGCCCCGACGCCCGTGTGAGGGGCGCCGGGGCACCGGCCCTACCGCGTCTGCTGCTTCAGGGAATGCGTTATCGGGGCCGCGCAAACGTTGAGCTTCAAGAGACCAGACCGGGGTGCGAGGCGGCGGGGCCGTCCTCGGAAGGAGCGCCTGGCTGCTGCGCGCCGTCTGCCGTTCCGTGGTCGTCCAGGGCGGCGTAGCGCTCAGGGCGCAGCTTCTTGACGCAGGTCGCCGTGATCACTCCCGCCGCGACCAGCACCAGCGGGGCGGCCTTGAGTGACCAGTTCACCACGGCGGACGACGTGCCGGACAGCGTGGAGAAGCTGCGGGTGACCAGCACCAGAAGCACCACGTTGAGCACGATGGACAGGACGGGCGAAACGAGCACGGGCCAGCGGCGGCGCTCCAGTTCGGGGTTACGGCGGAAGAACACGATGATGGACACCGAGGTGCCGATCAGAAGGATGACGAAACAGGCCGTGCCCACCGCGATCTGCCACGGGAGGATCTGGCTCACCGGGTCGAACCCGGTCAGTGTCCAGCCGATGAGCATCAGCAGAGCGACACCTGAGGTGACGAGCGAAGCCGTATGCGGTGAGGCGTAGCGGGGGTGGACCCGGGTCAGCCCCTGCGGCAGCACCGAGGATCCGAGCGAGTGCAGGTAACGGGCGAGGATGTTGTGGTACGACAGCGTGCACGCCACCATGGACGTGACCGCCAGTACCCGCATGACGTCGGTCAGTACCTGGCCGACGTACTCCGTCGTGGTGGCATACACGATTCCGCCAGGGTCGGTGGACACCGCGCCGACTATGCCGTCCGCCCCGTAGGCCTGGATGTAAGCCCACATGGCCAGGGCGTAGAAGGTCCCACTGATTGCGACAGTGATGTAGACGGCCCGCGGAATGGTGCGTGAGGGGTCGCGTGCCTCGTCGCGGAACACCGCGGTGGCCTCGAACCCGAGCGAGACGCTGAGCCCGAACAGGATGCCCAGGGACAGTGATCCCGAGGTGATCGCGTCGTGGGTGAACACCGAGGTCGCCGAGATGCCCTCGTCACCGCCACCCCGGATCAGGATCGTTGCGTCCAGGATCACGATGACCAGGACCTCGAGCAGCAGCGCGACTCCCAGCACCCGGGCGCTGAGGTCGATGTTGTGGTAGCCGAGCCAGCTCACCGCTGCCAGTGCCACCAGGCCCCAGCACCACCACGGCATGTTCGGCGCGGATTTTCCAAAGAATTGGACCACGAGACCATTGAGCGAGTAGCCGAAATATGCGTAGATCCCCGACTGCATCGCGAAGTAACTGCCGGCAGCGAGGAATCCGGCCCCCACACCCACTCGGCGGCCGAGCGCCGCCGATATGTACGAGTAGAACGCGCCGGCCTTCTTGACGTGGACAGTCATCACGGCGTACCCGGCTGCGAACACCATCATGATCACAGCGCCGGCGAGGTAGTCGAAGACGATGCCGGGACCATTGCTGATCAGCAGGTTGACGGGCGAGGCGAGGAAGATCGTCAGCGGTGCCGCGGCGGCCAGCACCATGAACACGATCGATGCGGTGCCGAGTCGGCCCTGAAGCTTCTGCCCGGCGCCCATGTCTCCGGTTCTCTCACCGGGGCGCTGTGGGGATGCGGTCTGCTCTGTGGACAAGGGTCCTCCGCGGATTTCGTGTGCCGCACTTCTGCCGCACTTCTCAGGAATGCCACCGGCGGTATGCCCATCGCCTGCCGTGGATGCGGGGATCCTAGAAGCCGGACGAATTCAAGCCATATGTTCCCGGGGCCAGTCTCGGCCGGTTCCGTTATGCGTGCTGCACAACACGGCCACGATGAGACCCAGCGGAGAACACGTCATCGCGGGCCGGCAACGGCTGCGGGCGGGCATCGCGACTGCGGCCGTCGGCAGAGCGACCCGCCGGCCTGCAGCATCGGGCTCCGAGGAGCGACAGGGGCCGCGGAGGCTCAGACGGTCTCGTGGGAGGGCCCTGGCAGCCTGAACTCGTCCGAGGAATGCGGCGGGTGGATGTCGACCAGGTCACGCAGGTCGCACACCGCGCCGTCGCCACCGAGCGTGGGGATGGGACCAACGGCCGTGGAGGGCGTCATGGTGCTGAACCCGAAAAGGCTGCCCCACGGGTCGGTGAGCACCGCGAAGTCGTTGAACGGCGACCTCGACCGCGGGATGCGGATGCGCGAACCGGAGTCAACCGCCCGCGCAACGGCGGTGACCAGATCCCCCACCTCGAAGTACACCAGCCAGTGCGGGCGTTTTGGATAAGCCGAAACGCCATGCATCCGCAGAATGCCGGTGGCGATCATCCGGTCGCCGTGCAGGAAACGCATGTGGTACGGATCGCCGATGATGGCGTGATGGTCCAGCCCGAGCAGGGCGCCCAGATATCGGGTGGCCTGCGTCGGGTCGGGCGTGGAGTAGTCACAGTTGGCGTGCCAGTAGGCGGACGGCTCGTGCTCGCCCACCGAGGAGAACTCCTGCAGCACAGTCCAGGCGCTGTCCCGCACGCGGACAAGGTGCCGTGCTGCCCCCCCGCTGCCCGACACCAGGTGTTCCACCGGCCCTTCGGCCGAGGCCCGGAGGATCGCCTCGTCGACGCTGCGGACGAGGAAGACCGGGCTCCAGCCGGCCGCACCGGGAGCCGGAGGGGTGCCCACCCCTACCCCCAGCTCGGCCAGCGCGGCGCCGGGAGCGTCCTGCGGCTGCAGACCGAGTAGCCACTCGTAGTAGACCGCTGCCTCGGTGGGTGCTTCGGTCGCCAGCGTGTACTGATGGAGTTTCGTCACTGGTCGCACCTGCCGCGGCGTTGGGGACGAGCGGTGTTCGGACACTTCTGCAGTCTCTCTCATTCTGTAACTTCCCTCTGCGGCGACGTGAGTTCGTCCTCGTCGAGGTGGCCCAGCGCGGTGAGGGCCAGCCATAGATTGGCGATGCCGCGGGTGCTCTCGATGTCGATCTCGAGCAGTTCGCCGATCTGGCGGAGCCGGTAACGCAAGGTGTTGCGGTGGATGAACAGCCGATCTGCGGCCTCCGACGCTATCCGGTTGCTGGCCAGGTACTCACGCAGCGTCTGCACCAGGGACCCGCCGCGGGTGCGGTCGTACTCCAGCAGCGGTACCAGCACACTGCGCGCCACCTCGTCCAGCGGCATCGCCTTGTTGCTGATCACCAGCAGTTTGGCCAGGTCCACGTGTTTGGGCACGCGCACCCCAGTGCCTTCGCGCAGTGCGGTGAGTGCTTCGAGGTACCCCGCCCGCAGACCGCTGCCGCCGACGTGCGGCAGGCTCACTCCGACGCGGGCCGAGGTGCCCAGGTCCGCCATGTGCTGGTGGAGGGTGTGTGCGATTCGCTCCACCATGGGGTCGTCGGGAACCACCATCAGCACGTTCTCGCCGCGCATCACCCGGACCAGCGGGTCCGGGCGGTTGCCCATCAGCGCGTGCAGGCCCCATGGGATGGCACTGGCGCGCGGGTTGGACCGCCGGCTCCAGCCGAGCAGGACGCGCAGCGGGCGGTCACCGTCCACACCGATGCGGCGCAGGGCGGCCATCGCCTCCTGCTCCGACAGCCGGTCGGCGATGATGTCGTCCAGGACGGTGGCGGCGAGTTCGCGCCGGCCCTCCTGTCGGCCGCGCAGCCGGGCGATCTCCATGGCCATCACGTCGACCGCGATGTCCAGCAGGGCGTTGGAGTGGGCGGCGGCACCGGCGGCCGGGAGGTCGGGGGTGCCGGCGGCCAGCAGTGCTGCGGGCTCACCCTGGTGACGTACAGTGCGCACGCTCAGCCGTTCGTCGACCCCACGCCGGGCTGCGAGGAGTTGCTCGTAGTCCCACAGGGTGCGGTCCGGCGCCGCCGCCAGGGTGTTGCCGTCGAGGTCGAAAATTCCGATTTCCACTGACAGCGCACGGTGCAGGGTGAGCACGGCGGCTGGGAGTCCACCGTCTTGCGCCGTGCGGATCAAGTCCCGCACCTGGTCAGTCAGATTCGGGCCCGCCGAAGCAGTGAGCATGCTGTGCATCATGCACTACCAGAACCTTTCTGCCTAGGGTTCATTTGGTGACTGTGCATAAGCGGCCTTGGCTGGTGAGGGCCCGGCTGAGTACCGCCGCTGCGCCGGAGCATCAGCTGATCACCGCCATCGGACGCCTGTAGCCACCTGCCACCGGACGCCCGTAGGCGCCGCCGGTGAAAGCCCGTTGGTCGGCCGGGCAACAAGCCGCGCACACGCACGGCCGGCGCCGCGGGAGCCCACGGCCGAGGGGCACCGCGTCGTCCGGCTCGTCGTCGGTTCGCCCATGGCTAGGGCGGACAACGGCATTCCTCCGCGGTGCTGGGCCACTGGCCTCCCGCCCGCCACCAGCATGTGGTGCTCAGCAAAGGCGCTGCCATGTTCCTGAGAACAGTGGCCACCCGGAGCATTCGAGCCCGTGCACAGAGCTGCCTGGCGACGGGCCACCGAGCGACGCGCCGGGACGGCGTTGTGCGTACGACCTGCCGTGACCTCATCCTTCGGGCGCCGTGCACATAGCCCTCGGGCCGGATCCCGGGCCACGATCGTCGCAGGCACCGGCTGGGTGCGGCCGCCGGACACGCTCACGTCGCGGTACTCACCGCCCGCGCCCTTCCCGTCCAGTTCCAGCAGTTCCAGGAGGTATTCATGCGGGTCGTCGCATCATCTGCCCCCACCGATGTGTATGGGGGCAGCTTCACGGGCGGAGCGGCCCTGTCCATGCTGCGGGAGGCATCGGACGCCTCGGCGCCCGACGTGGCCCTGGTGTCCTTTCCCGACGGCTCCGTCACGTGCTGGCACTCCCACCCCGGTGGGCAGCTGATCTGGGTGGTCTCCGGCCACGCGCGAGTCGGCGTCCGCGGCGGCGATGAGACGCTGCTCGACGCCGGAACCCTCATCGAGGCTCCGTCGGATGAGGAGCACTGGCATGGCGCCGCACCCGGCGCCGACGCGGTGCTCCTCTGCTTCACCTGGGGCACCACTGCATGGACCGACGAAGCCCCGGTCGACGCCGAAGGGCGGCATCTGGCCGGTCCCACCTGCTGCTGACTGCTACGGCCACAGCCCCACTCGCACACGTCATGTCCACCAACGAGTTCCAGGAGAACACAGCAATGACCGTGACCGCCGCCTACCTCCCCGCCGGGGCAACCGCCGAAGGGCTTCTGCCTGACGGTCCGCCACCTGCCTATGTGACCTACGAGGGCGAACCGAACGTCCGAGTCCGCCCGTTGCACACCCCCGAGGGCGGCCCGGCCACCCTGATATGGGCCGCCGACGCCGATTCGGCCGTCGTCGTCACCGACGCCACGGTGGCGGAGACGATGCACATCATCGAAGGGCGGGCCAAGGTGACCGACTCCGACGGCCGGTCCTTCGAGATCGGCCCCGGCGACGTCCTGGTCATGCCCAAGGGCTGGTCCGGCCGGATCGACACGCTCGAATTCGTCCGCAAGGTGATCGTCGTCGGCTGACCGCCGCCCGTCGCCTGCCGCCCATCGCCCGTCCGCGTGCGGGCCGGCCCGTCCGTCGCCGAAACTCGCCGGAGGTATTCCATGGCCAGCACATCCACGACATCCCCATCCTCCGCAAGTGGATGGGCCCAGGCGCTGGCCGGGCAGGGCACCGCTTTCGGTACTTTCGCGCTGCTGCCGTGCACGGCAGCAGCCGAAGCCGTCGCCGCCACCGGATTCGACTTCGTCCTGGTCGACCAGCAACACGGACTGGCGGGCAGCGACGCCCTCGTCCCTTTGCTGCAGGCACTGCACGCCGGAGGCACCGCACCGGTGGTGCGCGTGCCGGCAAACGACCCGGCATGGATCGGCAAAGCGCTCGACAGCGGCGCCGACGCCGTAGTCGTCCCCATGGTGGAAAGTGCCCAGGAGGCGGAACGAGCTGTGCGCGCCTGCCGCTACCCGCCGCGCGGGACGCGCAGCTACGGCCCCACACGAGCGGCACTCCTGCGTGGCGGGGACATCCGGCGGTTGGAAGACACGGCCTGTCTGGTCATGATCGAGACCGCAGCCGGAGTCGCCCAGGCCGACACCATCGCCGCCACCCAAGGCGTCGACGGGATCCTCGTCGGTCCCACCGACCTTGCGATCAGCCTCGGGCTCGGACCCGATGTCCCCCCTGGGCATCCGGCTCACGAGCAGGCCGTACAGCACGTCCTGGCGGCATGCCAGAGAGCAGGGATCACAGCGGGCATCCAGACCTCCACCGCTGCCGACGCCGCCCATCGGGCGGAACAGGGCTTCCACATCATCAGCGCACGCAGCGAACTGGCGTTGCTGCGCACCGCCGCCCGTGAGTTGCTCCACGGGATGCGGTCCGGTGCATGACCGCCTGCACCACGCTCGGGAGTCGTTCCTGGCTCTCCGGCCTGGAAGGCTGGGCCGTGGTCCGTCGCCATGCTGCTGATGGCGGTTGCGGCGAGAGCGCGCAGACAGAAGCTGGGAGCACAGCTGGAGCACGTCCCGGGCCCCGGACCCCTGACACAAGGCGCCCTCCTCGGTGCACTGCACCATTACGCATACCGCTCCACAGCACGGGGCGCGTAGCGTCCGGCCGTATGGAACCACTGGCTCACACACAGTCCGCCCCCGGCACCAGGCGCCGGGCCCGGGACCTCGGCATCATCATCGGCCGGGCCGGTACCGGACCACTCAACGCGATCACCGATGTGCCGGGCGTCCGCGTCGGCCACACCACCGTCCGCCGGCACCCTGACGTGCACAGCGGAGTGACCGCCGTCGTGCCCGGCGCCGTCGGCCCCCGCACACCGCTGCCTGCAGGGGTATTCACCGGCAATGGCTACGGCAAGCTCATCGGCACGACCCAGCTCACCGAACTCGGCACCCTCGAAACCCCCGTGCTGCTCACCTCCACCCTGTCGGCGTTTCGCGTCGCCGACGCACTGGTCGGCTGGATGCTCGAGCGGCCCGGATACGAGACGGTGCAGAGCCTCAACCCGGTCGTGGGGGAGTGCAACGACGGCCTCCTGTCCGACATCCGCGCACGGCCGGTCAACGAGGAGCACGTCAGGGCCGCTCTCGACGGAGCGTCCGACGGGCCGGTGGCCGAGGGCTGCGTCGGCGCCGGAACCGGCACGGGCGCACTGGGATTCAAGGCCGGCATCGGTACCGCGTCACGCACTCCGGACCTGGGCGGACAGCGGTTCACGGTGGGGGTCCTCGTGCAGGCGAACTTCGGCGGAACGCTTCGGGTGTTCGGCCGCGCCGTCACCCCGCAGTCCTTGGGACTGTCCGGTGAGCCGGCGCCGGCCCAGGAGACGGGCTCCTGCATGATCGTGGTGGCCACGGACGCCCCTCTCGACGCCAGGCAGCTCACCCGCGTAGCCCGGCGTGCCGTGTTCGCCCTCGCCCGCACGGGTGCGGCCTACAGCCACGGCAGCGGCGACTACGCCATCTCCTTCGCCACGGGATCGGGCGCCGGTGCCCCCGCGGCGGACGCTGATCTGGGGCCGCTCTTCGAAGCCGTACTCGACGCAGTCGAAGAGGCGGTGCTCAACTCCCTGCTCGCAGCGGTGACGACCACCGGCTTCGGCGGCCGGACACTGAAGGCCCTGCCGGCGGACCGGCTGATCGATGCCCTCACCGGTCCCGCGGCACCACCGGGACCCGACGACAGGCCGCTGCCGGGGCACTGACACCGGACCAGGTGCTGTGACCGCATGGGTTCGCCGGGGTAGGGGCCGGCGAACCTGGTGGTGGCCGGCTGCGCGGTGCCTTGCCGACGTGAGTGGATAATGCTCGTCGTGACTTCAGGGACAGAGCGCCCCAGGTGGTGGTTCGCGCTCCGAAGCGGTGCCTTCTTCCTCGTGGGCGGCGGCCTCGGCGTTTTCGCGTACGGGTTGCTCTCGCACCGGACGGCCGGGGCGCTGCCATGGAGTGGGTTGTTGCTTGGAGCAGCCGTAGCAGCGACTCTCAGCGCGCTGTTTCCGCGGCGGCGGGAGCGTCGGCGTTAAGCCATGCCCTGGCTGGGCTATGTGATCACGATGCAGTTTTGAGGGGGGCGTCCGCCCCAGTGGACGCCCTTCTCGCTGCGGACGAGGGCCGCGTTCCTTGCGTTCGGCAGCCAGGACGTCGCGGTGGCGGGCGTTGGCGTTGCGTCAGCGCAGACAGGCGTGCAGGGCCCGGGTCTGCACAGTGTGGTTGGAGTTGGCGATGGTGAACTGCTTCAGAGGTCCGAAGTGCGCCTCGATCGGGTTCGCCCACGAGGCGTAGGTCGGGGTGAAGCACAAGTCGGCCTCGCTCCTCTTCGCCCAGCGGCGGATGTCGGCGCCCTTGTGGGCGGACAGGTTGTCCGTGATCACGGAGATCGGTGCGCCGTCGGGCCGGGCGGCGCGGATCGACTTCAGCGCGGCCCGGCGGGTTCGCGACACTCTTCCTGCGGCGGTTGACTCCCTGTTGTCGTTGAATCGTTCAATCCATTCGCTTCGTCAAGGGAGCCGAAGAAATCCTGATTGAACCATTGATTGAACGTACGACCATAGTTAGCCTTCCGGCGAGCGATTGAAACGTACCAAACGGAGTGCCAGTTGCTGTCTTCCCCGCGGTTACCGTCCTCGTCCTCGTCCTCGTCAAGTTCGGCGTGCCACAGCTTCTGCGCCATTGGAACCTGAGTCGATGGCGAACAGGGGAGCGGGTCACCGACTCCCGGCCCCTGGTGCACCACACGCCAAAGCAGTTGCCTCCGCACCACTCCGTACGAGCCGATCCCCGCCGACACGGTCCACTTCGAGAAGCCCGGCAGATCTGCGAATTGATTTCGTATGGGCATGGCCAGGTCTGCGCTCACTTCCGTTGTTCACCCAGCCTCCCGGGCCGGGCAGCCATCCACGCTTACAAAGGAGTCAGGCGTATGTCTGAAAATGCGCTCAGTCGCAGGCAGGTCGTCGGTGTCATCGGTGCACTGACTGCAGGGATGGCGCTGCCGCTGTCGGCGAGGGACTCGGCCGAAGCGCTGGGCAAGGGCGCCGGAGCACTCGAGAGCGGAACCGAGACCGCCGAGCCCCGAGGTCTCCAGGTCAACTCGATGACCGAGCCGCTGGGCACCCAGACTGCCCCGTCGTTCAGCTGGCTGCCCATCGTGGAGCGTCAGTCGGCGTACGAAGTCCAGGTCGGCAGCGCTCCGGGGAGGGCGAACCTGTGGTCCAGCGGGAAGGTGCGCGGATCTGACAGCACTTTCGTCGCCTACGACGGCAAGACCCTTGCACCGCAGGGCTCGTACTGGTGGCGCGTGCGGACGTGGGACGAGGACGGGAGCGCCTCGCCCTGGAGTGAGACGACCCACTGGGAGACCGGTCTCTTCGGCGAAGGCGACTGGAGCGGAGCGCGCTGGATCGGTGGCCGGCAGCCACAGGACCACGACTGGACGGATCTGACCGAGACGGTGATCTTCCGGGGCGGCGCGACTCCCACGACTGGGCTGGTCCTCCTGTTCCGGGCCGAGCCGATCGGCAAGGCCTGGGGCGAGGCGCTGAGCTGGACGATTCACCAGAACGGAACCGCGATGGAGTTGGTCATGGCGACCAACCACTACGCGGGAAACACGTGGGTGGATGACGGAACGTCAGAACCCGACTGGGGGGTGAACCACTACGACCCCCAGAGCGAGACCAACCCCACGGCAGTCGGAACCCGCAAGGTCTCCATCGCCACCGTTCCCGTGCCTGTCAGTACGGGGCTCACCCCGGACACCTGGAACATCCAGGATCACACCGTGGAGATCTCCGCGCAGGGGCTGACCGTGACTGCGACGATCAACGGCGTCACCGTCGACAGCAGGACCCTGCAGGGTGATCAGATCCGTAGGCACGGCACCATCGGTTTTGGCGCGAACAGCTCAGCTGTCGTCCGAAGCGTCAAGGTCAAGGGAGCTGGAGCCCCGGACTTCTCGGTCGACCTGACGGAGGGGGCGAACCCGTTCGAGAGCGGTATCGGCACGATCGGAGGACTCACCTTCGTGGGAAAGAACGCGATGCTGCCGATCGCGAACCCGTCCGCGCTCCTGCGCAAGTCGGTGACGCTGCCGCGCGGTGAGATATCGTCCGCGCGCTTGTACATCAGCGGCGCCGGCTGTTTCACCTTCACCGTCAACGGCGAGCCGTTGACGACAGACGGCAAGCCCGCTGCCGACAACGGCGCCAACGTCCCACGTCTGTTGACGGACCAGAGCGCGTACGACCGCACTATCCTCTACGACACGTTCGACGTCACCGGAAGCCTCGCGGATGGCACGGAGAACGTGCTGGCCGCTGAGCTCGGCCGCGGCTGGTACGGGCTGACCACTCCGACCGAGTGGTACTGGAACCTCGCCCCCTACGTCGGAGCTCCCCGTATGCGGGCGAAGCTTGTTGTGACGTACGTCGACAGACCCCCTTTGACCGTGGTCACCGACCGGTCATGGCGTACGGCCGACGGTCCGACTCTCTTCGACTCCGTCTACAGCGGAGAGAAGTACGACGCGCGCCGTGCAGCCGCTCTCGGGAACTGGCGATCCGTCAAGTACTTTGTGAGCAAGGAGTGGCAGTCGGCCACGGTGATGATTCCGCCCGGCAGCTGCCAGGGCGTTTCCCCCCGCTATCACGGTGTGCTGCCGACGACGAGGATCCCGGATGGCTTCGTCCCTGCTACGGTCCGCGCCCACGAGGCAGAACCCGTCCTGGTCAACCAGACCTTGCAGGCCCAGTCCATCGTCGAGACCTCGCCCGGCTCCGGCGTGTGGGTCGTCGACTTCGGGCAGATCCTCACCGGCTTCGTCGCCGTCCACTTCACCGGCCTGCCGCGCTCCACGGAAGGACTGACGCTTCGCATGCGGGGCGGCAACCAGCTGACCGGTGCCGGCACCGCATCCTCCCCCTGGGTCGTAGGGGAGGAGAACAACTTCCACGACGCCAACCTGCAGACCAACTACTACACGCTCAGCAGCGCCTCCCAGCAGCACTGGGAGCCTCAGTTCGGACACTGGGGGTTCCGGTACCTCGAAGTCCGCAACCTCGAACCGATTTTGGGACGCACCCCGAGCCTCAACCGCGACCGCGACCTGTTCACGGTCAACGTGGCCAGATCGGGATTCGCTCGCACCGGTACCTTCACGACGGGCAACGCACTCATCAACCGCATCCAGCACAACCTGGAATGGGCTGAGCAGAACAACATCGTCCAGAAGCCGACCGACACTCCGTCCCGTGAGAAGAACGGCTGGACCGGCGACACCATGTCCAGCTCGGAGTCGCAGTCGCTGACCTGGGACGTGAACGCGGCCTTCACCAAGTACCTGCGTCACTTCCCCGACGGTCAGATCTCCACCGGACAACTCCCGATGATCCTTCCCGCTGCCAAGGGAGGCTACGGATACGACCGGACGCCGGGCTGGAACGCCACTTGGAAAGCGGTTCCCGCCTGGGACTCGGCCTACTTCGTCATCCCGTGGGAACTGAACAAGTACTACGGCAACAGCGTGCTGTTCGACGAGCTCTACGACCACCAGGACGCGCTCCTGGCCGGCTACGAGAAGCTGTTCACCGCCGACAACAACTACCAGTTCAAGGCAGCGCTGGGCGCCTACTCCGGCGCGGAGAGTGCCGGAAACAACGCCGTCATCAGCTTGGCGTTCTACATCCACTTCTGCGACTACATGGTCGAGATCGGCAAAATCCTCGGCCGCACCGGCAGGGCCGCCTACTACAAGAACCTGGGCGAGACCCTGCGACGAGCCTTCATCGCCAACTACTGGGACGAGACCAGCGGCACCTTCGGCCAGGGAAGCATCTCCAGCGAGAACGCCATGGCCATCGCCTTCGGCCTGGTCCCGGGATCCGACCTGCCCAGCAGCGACCCCCGCTACCTCGCGGGCAGCAAGTCCGTCGACCAGAACAAGGAGGCCCTCGCCAAGCTCTGCGCCGACCGCATCGTCGCCGCGAACTATCATCTGCAGAGCGACATGTACGGCTCCCGGTACGAATTCAACATCCTCTCCGAGTACGGCTACACCGACATCCTCCTCCAAGCCGTCACGCAGAGCGGCGCGCCCGGCTACGTCAGCCAGATCGCACAAGGCGCCACCTCCCTGTGGGAGAACTGGAACGGCGGATCGCTCAACCACCACTACCGCAGCGAGGTCGCGACCTGGTTCTACCAGAGCCTGGCCGGCATCAAGCCCACCTCCGTCGCGTACGAGACGCTGCGTATCCGTCCGTTCATCCCGTCGGTTCCCGTCAACAGCAAGGTCCCGACTTCCACGACCGACACCGACCTCGCGCCGGCGCCGCTCAACCAGGTCGCGGCCTCGATCAACACCGTGCGTGGGGAAGTCGCTTCCCACTGGACACGCCGGCCCGACGGTCGCATCGACCTCACCGTCCTCATCCCCCACAACACCGAAGCCGAAGTCTGGGTCCCCACACAGGGCAAATCGGTTACGGCCCCGAGCGGAGTCACCCTCCTCCGCAATGACACCGCTGGTGGAGCGCCTTACCGGGTTTACTCCGCTACCGCAGGAACATACCGCTTCAACTCCTGAGCACACACTTTGGGAGCGTCTGATCAACGGCGGATCTGCTGATCAAGGAGAGACACGAAGTGAGCGAGACGACGATCGAGCACGAGTCCGTAGAGGAGCCGGCCGGTGGTGCGATACCGACGGCCGCGTCGGACGACCTGCTGCGCAGGCGCAGCGCCTCGCTCGCTGTCGTCTGCGACGACACCGGCCACCCCACCGGCATGGTCAGCCTGGACGACCTGCTCGCCTGTTACCTGCAGCCGCAGGCGGCCTGACCGGCAGCTGTCGGGTGTGCGCCACAACCGGCGTCCGCCTCGACAGCTTCAGGCACGCGGGGCGGACGGACCGTCATCGGGCCGCCCGACGACGGTCCCGGAGACGGTGCGCGGACCGGCCTCCGCACCGCCCTCGTCCTTCAACGCCTTCGCCTCGCTCTTGAAGATCCGGGTCGCCGTCCCTGCCGAACGCGTCAACTCGGGCAGCTTCTTCACCCCTAGGACCACCACGACGACGAGGAGAATCAGGGCCAGTTCACTCAGGCCGAACATCAGGTCTGCCTTCTTCCCGGGACGGTCGACGGCCGATACGGGGTACCGGCAACACAGCAACATCTACATTGCTGTAGAAGTCTCTCCTGGAGCGTGATCATTCAACAAGCCCGCATCCCGGCTCGGCCCGCCGGGAGCGGCACAATGCGCGAAGGAGCAGAGGAAGCAGGATGCCGGAACACGACGACCGGGGGCAGCGAGTCCGTCGAGCCGAGCCGCGGTGGCGCGCCGCTGCCGCACTGTCACGGAGGCATGGTGGTTCTCCGTGACAGTGTTCGCGGTGATCCTCACCAAGGCCGCGCATCGACAACGGCGGCGCGGGCTCCAACGCGCCCGGCGCACCACAGCAGACGGTGCATCTTTACGCCGTAACGGCCCTTTCTCTGGTCGGCCCGCTTGATCCAAACGAAGCCGCCTCGTAGGCGCTGACGGAGTTGCCCCCAGACCGAGGAGGGCGGATGACGCGGCGCGGCCGCGCATCGAGCGATGAGGCCCGGTCAACCGGAGGCCGGGGCGCCGTCGGCCGCGTCGGTGGAGCGCAGCAGGCGCAGGAACGCCTTCACGCCCGCGATGATCTCCTGGTTGTCGGTGAGGCGGTTCACCGTGGACTCGAACTCCCTCCCCAGCGCGGCGATCCTGCGGTTCGCCTGCTCGGTCCGCTCGTACGTGTTCATGGCCAGCGCGTCCACGGTGCGGCGCAATTCGGCGAGGGCTCGGTACTGTTCCTCCGCCTTTTCCTCCAGGACCCGCGTCCCGGCCTCGGCGCGGTTCAGCCGGGCGTGCAGCTCAACGACGTCGTCCCGCGGATACGTGACGTCCTTCAGGAGGGTGCTCAGGCGCCGCCGGAGCTGGCCGAAGTAAGCGCCGGCCGGACGGAATAAGGTGCTCAGCAGGAAGAACGTGGCGAACCAGTAACCCGTGAACTCGCCTGTCGCCCAGGTGACCGCGAAGACAACCACCGCCGTCAGGACGTGACCCGCGACCGCCGCTCGGAGCGTCGTGCGGGCGATGCGCGCGGCCTCGGCATCCCGGGCGGGGGAGACCTCCATGCCCTTCTCACGGCTTACCGCGATCTCGGCGAGTACCGCATGCGCGCGGAAGTACAGATTCCAGGGCAGCGTGAGCAGGAGCAGCAGCCACAGAAGGCTCAGCACGCCCGCCCCGACGGCGAATACGACCGCGGGCGGTGCCCCCGCCACGTATGCGAGGACCAATGCTGCGGCCGCCGCCACGACGGCTGCCACCGCCCCCAGAAATCTGCCCATGCCCCCGCCTCCCGTCTGTACGTCGACGCAGCCCATCGTCCCCGGCCCGGTGCGGGTCGGCATGAGTAGGCGTACTCAGTGGAGCGTGCGGCGCGCCCGGTGTTCGCCGGCGAGGCGGCGGCCACGGGTGAGGCAACCCGTGGCCGTCCGGTTACCGTCTCGGCACCCCGGCGGGCCCGGCGAGGCGCAGGCCCGTGTCCCGGTCCCCCCAGGAGGGACGAAAAGGCTCTGTTGGTGTTCAAGATTCTCGTCGCGTCGCGTGCTGAGCAATGGCGTTTGCTTCGCTCGTGGGGTTTGCTCTCACTTCGCTGGTCTCGTTCTCACTGCACCCGTGATTGCTGGGGCCCCGTGGCGGTCAGGACGCGGTGGGCACGGCGCGGTCAGAGGCCCCAGGTCACCGTGGGAGGGGCCCCGATGATCCGGTAGTCAGCACTGGGCGGGCAGATCCGGGCGATGAGTAGGGCGATGTCGTCGTGGTCGCCGGGGTCCCGCAGGGCGTGCAGGAGCAGGTCACAGGTTTCTCCCACGGGGCGGCACGCAGAGCCGTCCAGCAGGCCGAGGAGGGTGTCGAGGCGGTCGTCGATGGGATGGTGGCGCGTTTCGACCAGGCCGTCGGTGTAGAGGACCAGATCGTCGCCGGGACCGAGATCGATCGTGCTGCTGTTGAAGGTGACGCCGCCGACACCCAGCGGCGCGCCGGGGTGCAGGTCGAGCAGTTCGGGTGGTCGGCCGGTGTGGACCAGGACGGGGGGCATGTGCCCGGCGTTGGCGATGTGGCACTCGGCGTGATGGGGGTCGTAGACGGCGTAGAGGCAGGTGGCGATGTAGTGCTCCAGGCCGCTGGTGATCCTGTCCAGGTGCTGGAGCACCTGGGCGGGGTCGAAGTCGAGTTCGGCCAGGGTGCAGGCTGCGGTGCGCAGGCGTCCCATGGTGGCGGCGGCGTCGATGCCGCTGCCCATCACGTCCCCCACGACCAGGGCGGTCTTGTCGCCGGTCAGGGGGATGATGTCGAACCAGTCTCCGCCGACTTCGCTGGTGGCCTGGGCGGGCTGGTAGCGGGAGGCGATCTCCAGGCCCACCAGGTGCGAGGGGTGCTCCGGCAGCAGGCTGCGCTGGAGGGTCACCGCGGTGTTGCGCACGCTCTGGTACCAACGGGCGTTGTCGATGCTCACCGCGGCACGGTTGGCCAGCTCGCCGGCCAGTACGGCGTCGTCATGGTTGAAGGGCAGGGGGTTACGGGCGCGTTTGAGGTCCAGGGCGCCGAGCACTATGCCGCGGGCGCTCAGCGGCACCGCCAGGTAGGAGTGGATGCCGGCGCGGGCCAGGAGCGTGGCGGCCTCGGGATCGCGCGCTATACGGGACAGGTCGCGGTCGGTCACGTGGGGTACAAGGACCGGTTTCCCGGTGCGGACGCACTGGGTGACCAGGCGGTCCGCGGCGTAGGTGGCCAGGTCGCCAACCTGCTCGGCGGCGCGGGTGGCCTCGGTGGGGTACGCGGCGGCCAGGGCGAGGGCGCGGAAGGGTTCCGGACCGCTGCCAGGCCCGGCGGCGCGGTGGCAGGCCAGGACCGTGTCGAGGACGTCCACCGCCGCGATGTCGGCGAGTTCGGGCACGGTGACCCCAGCCAGCTCGCGGGCGGTCTGGTCCACGTCCAGCACGGTGCCGATGAGAGCCGAGGCATCAGCAATCAGGGCCAGGCGCCGTCGGGCCCGGGCGGCTTCGGTCGCCAGGCGGTGCCGTTCGGTGACGTCCGCGATCGAGGCGGCCACTCCCCACGTCCGGCCGACGGGGTCCTCCAGCCGGTAGAGGGAAACCGACCATGCATGGTCGTGATCCGCATCGGCCCAGGTGCGGCCGACGACGCTCAGGTCCAACAGCGGGACTCCCGTCTCCAGAACCCGCCTCTGCGCGGACTCGATGGCCCCGGTGTCCACACGCGGCAGGATCTCTGAGACATGGCGGCCGACATGCTCCTCGGTCGACAGGCCATTGATGCGCTCCAGCGCCGGATTGACGGCCACGTAGCGCAGATCGGTGTCCATGACAGCCAGCCCGACCGGGGACTGCGAGACCAGCCTCCCGGACAGCTCATTCAGCAGCCTGCGAGGCTGGGACGTTCTGTGGGTGTCGTCTTCGGCCCGAAAGGATTCTGATGTGTTCATCCCGGCCATCCCCTCTTGCAACCGTCACCCCAGCTGCCTCCGGGTTCCGTCCTGGGACCCGAGACCGTTGTCCTTCGCAGCCTCCATGATGTCCACGAAACAGCCCGTCACGCATCCCCCTCAGCCCCAGAAGATCCTGCCTTCCGCAGCCTTGATCGTGCGCATCCCGGCAGTTTGACCGAGGATTCCCACGATCGCACCGTCCGGCCTCGCGAGGCCGTCGCCGGCCGCCCCGGAACGGAGGCGAGTTCGTCTTCGGGCAGACCGGCACCTGGGGCACCCCAGACACCGAAACCGTCACCGGGGCGTCCGCGGACCCGGCCCGACCGGGTCCGCGCCGGCAAAGCGTATGCGTCCCGAAAGAACCGTGCCTACTTGCGCCGACGCGGCATCCGCTGCACCATCCCGGGTGTCCGCGCGTGCGATCGCAAGGCGGCCGGAAGTCCTCGGATGGGGTCTCCCCTGCTCGAACGGATTCGAGGGCTTGGGGATGGAACTATCAGGGCTTTTGGCCGACGTGGAAGGGGCCCCTGGCCCTTGAGGCCTTGGGGGGAGCGCGCGCCGGGCGGCGCGACGGCGCAGGGCTTGCCGGGAGGGGCACTGGACATCGCGGTGCTCGTTGGGGATGGCGGCGAGACCTATCGGGAGACGCTCGGTTCGAAGGGCGCCTTGCGGCGGCTTACATCCACGCCCGTGCCGGTCTCGGGGAACTCTGCGCCGCAGATGTCGCCTCGCGCCGTGGTGTGCTGCAGAGCGTGTACGCCACCGGCCTGGTCCTGGTCGACATCGGTGGAGAGGCCGGGCGTGCCGGGGTGCAGGCCGAGGCCGACCGTGGCAACGCTCCGCGGGCGCTGGAGCCCGGGACAGTCGAGACCAAGAGGTATGGACTGACGGGCGCTCTGGATGATCTGGCGGACGCGGACGATCCCTTCGAAGTCCTGGCGGTGGCCGGGGTCGTCCTCAACGCCGCTGCTGACCTGCTGTTCGACCACCACCGTGACGCGGCCCGCGGCAGGTTCCCAACCTGTCGCGGTTACCGCGTCTGTTCGTTGCCTGCCTGTTCCATGGCGGCCCGGCCCGGGCGGGTCTGGCCAATTGCTTTGATCTGCATGTCCGCGTTGTATTCGTCGCTGACGTTCATGCGAGCCATGCCGTCGAAGAGGGTCCCTTCGGGGAAGTCGGCAGAGGGGGCTTCGCCTGGGCCGGTATCGGCGCCCGGCACACCAGTTGGGCCCCGATAGCGGCGTCACACACCGCCTGAGGGTGCTTCGGTTTTCGCGTCCCGCCACCGACAATCGCAACCCGCTTCAATGTGGTCACCTCCACGCGGTGTGGCGAACCAACCGTGTCCCAGACTCGGGGGCGACCCGCCGCCGGCGGTCGGGGTGCCCGGCACGATCCGAACGGGAGGCCCTACCCCCGCTCCACCAGCCGTTCGGTCGCCGAAAGCGCCATGCGCAGCGCGCTCGCCCGGTCCGCTCCGCGCTGACCGAGGACCACACGCGTGCTCAACCCGTCGAGCAGGGCCAGGAGTTCGGAAGCGCGGGCCGCCGTGTCGAGGTCTTTGGCGAAGCGGCCCTGCCGCACGCCCTTGGCGAGGAGCGATTCGAGGTCCTCATGCCAGCTGCGGTCGATCTCGGCCTGGGCCTGTCGCAGCGGCTCGTTCGACGCCGTGCGTGCCCACAGTTCGATCCACAGGGTCCAGCGCGGATCGCGCGGTCCACGGGGGAGGTACAGCTCGACGAACTGGCCGAGCTTGCGTTCGGCGCCGGCCCGGCCGGCCAGCAGCGCCCGGCGCTCCTCTGCGAGCGCACTCTCGCTCCAGCCCAGCACCTCCAGGAGCAGCCGGTCCTTGCTGCCGAAGTAGTAGAGGATGTGGCCGCCGCTGGTGCCGAGGCGCTTGGCGAGTGCCGACATGGTGAGTCCGGCCAGGCCGTCCTCGGCAATGGCCGTCATCGCCTCCTCCAGCATGCGTTCCCGGGCCAGATGCCCGTCCCGCCGTCGCGTCGTCGCCGCCACGCCACCCCTCCTGTTCCGTGGACCCCGGTGACGACCTTAGCCCGCCTCGGCCCGCGGATTTCGACGGAGGTCTTGACGAGCCCCTGCAGACACATCTTGAATGCCATTCAAACTTTTAGAACAGTGTTCAAAGTACTGTTCCGGGCTCCTGGAGCACGCACGGATGAGAGGCAGGCCGCATGACGCAGCAGGAGACGACCGCGAGGGCGCCCGGCGGGACCATGGCCACCGACCAGGTCTTCCAGGTCGAGACACATGGCATCGACCCGATTCCCGACGAGGAGCGCCATGGCGGCGCGAGGGATCTGTTCTGGCTCTGGTTCGGATCCAACCTCACCTTCACCTACGTCATCAACGGCGCCCTGGCCGTCGCCTTCGGGCTCTCCTTCTGGCAGGCGACCGGCGTCGTCGTCATCGGCGGACTGTCGTTCTTTGCCATCAGCGCCGCCGGACTGAGCGGCGTACGCACCGGCACCGCCACCCTGGTCATCTCCCGGGCCCCCTTCGGCGTCCGCGGCAACTGGCCCGCCGGAATGCTCAACTGGGTGGTCAGCATCGGCTACACGATCCTCAACACGGTCGTCGGAACGCTCGCTCTCGAAGCGTTCTTCGCCGATCTGGGATGGGCCTCCGGCCACACCGGACGGGCCCTCGCCCTGCTGATCACCCTTGCGCTGACGTTCCTCGTCGCCCTCTGGGGCCATGCCACGGTCCAGCTCGCCGAGCGCTGGATCGCGTACGTCCTCGCCATCGGGTTCGCCGCCCTCCTCGTGTTCCTGCTGCCGGGCGCCGACACGGGCGGGATGGCGGTCCATCCAGGTGCCTCCGGGTGGAGTCTCGCCTTCGTCGTGATGCTGGCCGGGCCGTTCTCGTACGTCCCGATGCCCGCCGACTACACGCGCTACCTGCCGAAGACGACCTCGATGCGCTCGCTCACCTGGTACGGAGCCCTCGGCGGCTTCGTCTCCTCGGTCGCCCTGGGCGTGGCCGGGGTGGCTGCCGCCACGCAGACGGACATGACCGACGCGGTGGCGGGCACGGAGAAGCTGCTGCCGGGATGGTTCCAGCCGCTCTTCCTCGCCCTCGTGCTCGGCGGATCGGTCACCAACTCGATCGTCACGCTCTACTCTTCGAGCCTGAACCTCCAGGTGCTGGGCGTCCCCTGGAGCCGCTCCAAGGCCATCATCATCAGCGCGGCCGTCACCGCGGCGGGTTCCCTGTGCGCGCTCTTCCTCACCGACTTCACCAGCTCACTGCTGTCCTTCCTCTCCCTGCTGATCATCGTGTTCGCACCCTGGGGCGGCGTGTTCCTCGCGGACATGATCATGCGCCGCTGCCGATACGACGCACCGGCACTGCATGCCGGACCGGACGGTGCCTACTGGTACCGGTCCGGCTACCACCCCGCCGGCATGACCGCGCTGCTCGTCGGCATGGTCTTCGCCGCGCTGACCTGCGATTCCGAGCTGTGGACCGGCCCGCTGGTCGCACCGTTGGGCGGCGCCGACCTGACCCTGCTCGGCTCCGTCGTCTCGGGGCTCGTCTACTGGGCGCTCGCCCGGCGGGCCGTCGCACCGCAGACCGAACCTTCCTGACCGGCGGCCACGCCCCGCCCGAACCACCGACCGACCGCACCACCGCACCGCAAGGAGTCACACCACATGGCCAGCCCCGCCAGTCCCGCCCACCTCGTCCTGCGCAACGCCCGCATCCATACCGTCGACCCGGAACTCCCCGAGGCACAGGCCATGGCGGTGGTCGACGGCCGTATCGCCTGGCTCGGTTCCGACGAGGACGCGAACGGGTGGACGGGGCCCGACACCCGAGTGATCGATGCCGAAGGAAAGCTCGTGCTCCCCGGGTTCGTCGACGCCCACAACCATGTCCGGCTCGGCTCGGACGACGCCTGCGTCCAGCTCTCGGGCGCGGGAACCCTCGACGAGGTCCACGCCCGCATCCGTGCCTGGCACACCGCCAACCCCGACGCCGGGTGGATCGAGGCGGAAGCCTTCGACTACTCGGCCATCCCGGACGGCCGGATGCCCACCGCCGCCGACCTCGACCCGGTCACGGGCGACGTACCGGCCTTCGTACTCAGCTACGACGTGCACACCGCCTGGGTCAACACGGCGGGACTGCGCCGCCTCGGCATCGACCGCGACCACACCCACCTGCCGTTCGGTGAAGCCGTGACCGACCCGGCCACGGGTGAACCCACCGGCTTCATCAAGGACTTCGCGGTCAAGGGCCTGTCCCGCGACGGCCACCGCTCCCTCCAGCAGCTGGGACTTCCGTGGGCCTCACCCGACCGGCAGTACGGGCGGCTCGCCAGGTCCCTGGACGACGCCATCCGCTTCGGCATCACCACGGTGGTCGAACCCCAGAACTCGCTCGACGACCTCCCGCTCTTCGACCGAGCACGCGCCGAGGGCCGGCTCAAGTCCCGGATCGTCGCGGCCCTCTTTCACTCGCGCGGCACCACGGACGCCGACCTCGACGACTTCGCCACCGCCGCCGACCGCTACGACGACGACCGGATCCGGGTCGGACCGCTCAAGCTCTACATCGACGACGTGGTGGAGCCGCGGACCGCGGCCCTGCTGGAACCCTATGCGGGCTGCCGCCACCACCGGGGCGACACCTTCTACCCGCCCGAGGAGTTCGCAGAGCTGCTGACGAAGCTGGACGCCCGCGGCTTCCAGTGCTTCGTCCACGCGACCGGCGACCGGGGCATCCGCACCGTACTGGACGCCGTCGAGCGGGCCCGCACGGTCAACGGGGAGCGGGACGCCCGCCACCAGGTCGTCCACGTCGAGTGCCTGGACCCCGACGACACCCCGCGGTTCGCCGCCCTGGGCGTGGTCGCGTGCATGCAGCCCCGCCACTGCGCCCCGGAGGTCGCCGGCCCCGGCAAGGACTGGGCGGAGAACATCGGGGCCGAGCGCTGGCACAAGGCATGGCCGATGCGCAGCCTGCACACGGCCGGGGCCGTGCTCGCGCTATCCAGCGACTGGAACGTGGCGGAGATGGACCCGATGATCGGCATCCACACCGCGGTCACCCGGCGCCCGCTGGGCGGTGGCGAGCCCTGGATGCCGCAGGAGACGATCAGTGTGGAGACCGCGATCCACGGCTACACGATGGGCTCGGCATACGCCAACTTCCTTGAGAACGAACGGGGTTCGCTGACCGTCGGCAAGGCAGCCGACTTCGTGGTCCTCTCCCGTGACATCCTGCGCGCCGCACCTGAGGACATCCCCGGCACCGTGGCGGAGACCGTCGTGGTCGGTGGAGTCGTCGAACACACCGCATGATCGGCTCCGATGGCCTCCCGGAGTGGCAGGCGTCCGCGTGCCCGGGAGGCCATCGGGGTTCTTGCCGTTCGTGGTGCAGGGTGGGGTGGCCCGGTCGTGAACGCGTTCATCACACCGAAGCGGACCAGCCGCAGAAGCATGGCGGATCGTCATGCCGTGCTGATCGCCAAGCGCGCGGGGCGATGCCATGTCAGCAGGACTGCAGTGCCGCCGACTTTGTCCGATGTGCGGAAAACCCTGCCCGATATCAGCGTGTGTCGGTCATGACACAACAGAGTTTGTACTCGCTGATGACAAACTTATAGACGCAGCAGGCAAAGGACTCCTATGGTGTGCGTCACCTGGTCGAATCCAGGCATCTCGCGCACACCGCGCGTCATTTCGGGTCGGCGCGACGCCGACCGCACCACCTCGTCGTCCCGTACCACCGTCATGGGCGCCCCTCCCCGGGGTGGCCCCCCGGGGAGGATGCATGAGTCCACGGTCCCGCTCCAGATCCCGCAGACGGCTGACCGGTCTGGTCGCCGTCTCGTTCCTGTTCGGCTGCTTCACGTCGGCACCGGCCGGCGCCGCGGATGCCGGCGAAGACCTGCCGCCGCAGGTGCCGGGCGTCACGCTGCGCGTCTTCGACATCGGACTGCCGATGAACGAGATCTGCGTGCTCAAGCCCGGACAGACCCCGAACGTCGACAAGTTGATACCCACCGTCGACTTGTCCACGACCGAGCATTTCGGTGTCGCTGACAACTTCGTATCGCAAGTGATCGGCAACATCGAGGTTCCCGAAGACGGGACCTACACCTTCCGGCTGACCAGCGACGACGGTTCACGCCTGACCATCGACGGCCGGACGGTCATCGACCACGACGGCCTCCACGCAGCCGAGCCCAAGGACGGCACGGTCACGTTGACGGCAGGTCACTACCCTCTGCGTATCGACCACTTCGACCGTACGGGCGGTCAGCAGATCACGCTGGCCTGGAAACCACCGGGCGCCGCTTCCTTCTCTCTCGTACCGAACTCGGCACTGAGCACCGACGCCGATGTCGTACGCGTGACGGCCCCCGGCCGCAAGCAGTGCGAGAGCGGCACCGACAGCCCAGGCGACGGACTGCCGCTGAGCGCCGTACACCCCGACTACACTCTGACGGACCTGCGACCCGACGGCTTCGAACCACAAGTCACCGGCATGGACTGGCTCCCGGACGGCCGCCTGGCCGTGACCACGTGGGGCGGCACGGACAAGACCGAGGGCGCGGTGTACCTCCTCGACAACGTCACTGGGCAGACCGGCCCCGACAAGGTGACGGTGAAGAAGGTCGCGAGCGGTCTCAAGGAGCCGATGGGCATCAAGGCGCTCGACGGGGCCCTGTACGTGTCGCAGAAGCACGAACTCACCGAGCTGCGCGACACCGACGGTGACGACGTCACCGACAAGCGGCGCACGGTGGCGACCTGGCCGTACGGCGGCAACTTCCATGAGTTCGCCTTCGGCATGCTGTACCGCGACGGGTTCTTCTACCTCAACCTCTCCGTCGCGATCAACTACGGCGGCGCGACGACGAATCCGCAGCCCGCGCCGAACCGCGGCACCACGATCAAGGTGAACCGGAAGACCGGCAAGGTGACCTACCTGGCCGGCGGCCTGCGCACGCCGAACGGCATCGGCTGGGGTCCGGGCGGTGACATCTTCGTCGCCGACAACCAGGGCGGCTGGCTCCCGGCCTCCAAGCTGGTGCGCATCAAGCCCGACCGCTTCTTCAACCACTACACCAACCCGGCCGGCCCGTTCGACGACCAGCCGGTGACCGAACCGGTGCTGTGGCTGCCGCAGAACGAGATCGCCAACTCCCCCAGCACCCCGATCCTCCTGAAGAAGGGACCCTACGCAGGCCAGATGCTGTTCGGCGACGTGACCTACGGCGGGCTGCAGCGTGCCTTCCTGGAGAAGGTCAAGGGTAAGGACCAGGGCGCCGTCTTCCGCCACACGCAGGGCCTCGAGGCGGGCGTCAACCGCATCAGCGAGGGCCCGGACGGGGCGATCTACGCGGGCGGTCTGGGCGCGGGAGGCAACTGGGGCCAGGAGGGCAAGCTGACCCACGGTCTGCAGAAACTCACCCCCAACGGCGGCAAGGCGTTCGACATCCTGGCCATGCGGGCCGAGCGGGGCGGATTCGAGCTGGAGTACACTCAGCCGCTGTCCCAGGAGACGGCGGACAGGCTCGCTCGGAGCTATCAGGTCAAGCAGTGGCGCTACGTCCCGACACCGTCGTACGGCGGCCCCAAGGTCGACGAGGAGACCCTCGCCGTGAGCTCCGCCCGGCTCTCCGAGGACCGGAGGAAGGTCACCCTGGAGATCACCGGTCTCAAGCCCGACCGTGTCGTGCACGTGCGCTCGCCGCGGCCGTTCAGCTCCGCCGATGGCGAGACGCTGTGGAGCACCGAAGCTTGGTACACACTCAACGCCATGCCCGGCAAACAGCCCGCGACGACGGCATACGAGGCGGAGGAAGCCAAGCTCTCCGGCGGCGCGGGCATCGCCACCGACCACGCTGGCTACTCCGGCAGCGGCTTCGTCGCCGGCTACGGCACCCAAGGCGCGTCCACCTCGTTCACCGTCGACGTGGACGAGGCTGGCGCGTACGACGTGGCCCTGAGGTACGCGAACGGTCCAAACCCCTTCACCGGCACCAAGACGGTGAGCGTGTACGTGGGTGACGAGAAAGTGAAGCAGTCGAGCCTGCTCAGTACGGGCGGCTGGGCGAACTGGTCCACCCGTACCGAGACGCTGAAGCTGCGCGAGGGATCCAACACGATCACCTACCGAGTGGACGAGGGCGACACCGGACACGTCAACCTCGACATGATCAGCGTCCATCCCGAGGGCGAACGCATCGTCTTGTTCGATGGCGCGGACCGCGCGGCCTGGCAGCAGACGGACGGTCGCACCGCGCAGTGGCCGTTGACGGGCGGTGGAATGGAGGTCTGCTGCGGCGACCTGCGCACCAAGCAGTCGTTCGGCGATTTCAAACTCCACACCGAGTTCTGGCTGCCGGAGCTGCCGCCCGAGGTGACGGGCCAGAACCGGGCCAATAGCGGCATCTATCTGCAGGACCGCTACGAGATCCAGATCCTGGACTCGTTCGGCGACACGACGCCCGCCGACGACGAGGCCGCAGCGATCTACAAGCAGAAGGCCGCCGACGTCAACGCCGCCCGCCCACCGGGCACCTGGCAGACGTACGACATCACCTTCCGCGCGGCACGCTTCGACGACAAGGGCGCGAAGACCGAGGACGCTCGCGTCACGGTGGTGTGGAACGGCGTGACCGTCCACGACGACGTGGCCATCACCGGCCCGACCGGTGCCGGCGCTCCGGAAGGGCCGACCGCGGGCCCCGTCCGCCTCCAGGACCACGGCAACAAGGTTCGGTACCGCAACATCTGGATCGAGCCGCTGTCGTAACGGCACGAGCGCGGCGCACGAAGCGGTGGCCGGCCCGGGCATGCCC
>NZ_JBHVEE010000047.1:0-65402 GCF_042802415.1 Streptomyces sp. NPDC057486
GTCCTTGGGCGCCGCGGCCGTCTGTTTGCGCCGTATCGTGGAGTACGCCGCACCCGTTCCCCTTCGATGCAGAGAGGCGCCGCGCAATGGTGCAGATCAAGACCCCCGAGCAGATCGCGAAGATGCGTGAGGCGGGGCTGGTGGTCGCTGCCATTCACGCGGCCACCCGCGAGGCGGCGGTGCCCGGCGCCACCACCCATGACCTTGACCAGGTCGCACGCAAGGTGATCGCCGACCACGGTGCGAAGTCGAACTTCCTCGGGTACGGCGGGTTCCCCGCGACCATCTGCACCTCGGTCAACGAGGTCGTCGTGCACGGAATCCCGGACGAGAAGACCGTCCTCAAGGACGGCGACATCATCTCCATCGACGCCGGCGCGATCGTGGACGGCTGGCACGGCGACGCGGCGTACACGGCGTTCGTCGGGACCGGTCACGCTCCGGAGCTCATCGAGCTGTCCCGGGTGACCGAGGAGTCCATGTGGGCCGGGATCGCCGCGATGAAGGTGAACAACCGCCTCGTCGACATCTCGAAGGCGATCGAGTCCTTCATCCGCCGCCAGCCGCGTCCCGCCACCGGCAAGTACGGGATCATCGAGGACTACGGCGGCCACGGCATCGGCACCGAGATGCACATGGACCCGCACCTGCTGAACTACGTCGCGCGCAAGCGGGGCAAGGGCATCAAGCTGGTTCCCGGCGTCTGCCTGGCCATCGAGCCGATGGTCTCGCTCGGTACGCCGCAGACCGAGGTGCTCCAGGACGACTGGACGGTCATCACGACCGACGGCACCTGGTCCTCCCACTGGGAGCACTCGATCGCCCTGACCGAGCAGGGCCCCCTGGTCCTGACGGCCCCCGACTGCGGACGCGCGAAGCTGGCGGAGTACGGGATCCAGGCCGCGCCGGACCCGCTGGGCTGAGGGGCCCCACCGGCTGAGAACGCGCCCCCGGGCAGGTCTAAGGATCTACTCCGGTGGGCAAACTTGACGGATTCGTCTTTTGGGGTCCGCTGACGTAGACTGACTCGTCGGCTCTCGTGCATCCGTGTGTCCGCATACGGAGCGGAGAGTCGATCAAGGTAGCCGATTCGAAAGGCGAAGCGTGGCCAAGAAGCAAGGTGCCATCGAAATTGAGGGCACCGTGATCGAGTCCCTCCCGAACGCCATGTTCAAGGTGGAGCTCCAGAACGGTCACAAGGTCCTCGCGCACATCAGCGGCAAGATGCGGATGCACTACATCCGTATCCTCCCGGATGACCGGGTCGTGGTGGAGCTCTCTCCGTACGACCTGACGCGTGGCCGGATCGTCTACCGATACAAGTAGATCTTGCCCACGCCCTGCTGCGGCGGGGTGGTGGCACTGACCCGGAGAACCTGACATCCCATGAAGGTCAAGCCGAGCGTCAAGAAGATCTGCGACAAGTGCAAGGTGATCCGCCGTCACGGTCGGGTCATGGTCATCTGCGACAACCTGCGCCACAAGCAGCGCCAGGGCTGACGCACGACCCCCTGCATCTCGCAGCACTTCGCGCGACGCACGTAATACGTACATACGCAGTGCCCGTCCAAGCTTCGGCTGACGACACCTCCGGCGGGGGCCGGGGACCCGGACGTACCACCGCTTCCCTTTCGGGGGCGGTCGGCGGCCGGGAGTGGTATTGCGGAAGACCCCCGAAATAACAACTGGAGCCATTGAATGGCACGCGTTTCAGGTGTTGACATCCCGCGCGAAAAGCGCGTGGAGGTTGCCCTCACCTACGTCTTCGGTATCGGGCGCACCCGGTCCAAGGAGATCCTCGCCACCACGGGTGTGAACCCGAACACGCGCGTTCGCGACCTGGCCGAAGAGGACCTGGTCAAGATCCGCGAGTACGTGGACGCCAACCTCCGCACCGAGGGTGACCTCCGTCGCGAGATTCAGGCCGACATCCGCCGCAAGGTCGAGATCGGCTGCTACCAGGGTCTGCGTCACCGCCGCGGCCTGCCGGTCCACGGCCAGCGCACCAGCACGAACGCTCGTACCCGCAAGGGTCCGCGTCGCGCGATCGCCGGTAAGAAGAAGCCGGGCAAGAAGTAGTCCTCAGCGGACGCACTGCGACAGTCCGGATCCCCGGGCCGTTGCAGCATCCAGCGGTCTTCGCTGTAGGACCGATCACCTCCCCTCTCCATCTGGAGTAAAGACATGCCCCCCAAGGGACGTCAGGGCGCAGCCAAGAAGGTGCGTCGCAAGGAAAAGAAGAACGTTGCTCACGGCCACGCGCACATCAAGAGCACGTTCAACAACACGATCGTTTCGATCACGGACCCCTCGGGCAACGTGATCTCCTGGGCCTCTGCCGGCCACGTCGGCTTCAAGGGCTCGCGCAAGTCCACCCCCTTCGCCGCGCAGATGGCCGCCGAGTCGGCCGCCCGCCGCGCGCAGGAGCACGGCATGCGCAAGGTTGACGTTTTCGTCAAGGGTCCGGGCTCCGGCCGCGAGACCGCGATCCGCTCCCTCCAGGCCACCGGCCTCGAGGTCGGTTCGATCCAGGACGTCACCCCCACTCCGCACAACGGATGCCGGCCGCCCAAGCGCCGTCGCGTCTGACGCACTGAAGCAACGGAGACAACTGGAAAATGGCGCGATACACCGGGGCCGACTGCAAGCGTTGCCGTCGGGAGAAGCAGAAGCTGTTCCTTAAGGGCAGCAAGTGCGAGAGCGCGAAGTGCCCGATCGAGATCCGTCCTTACCCCCCGGGTGAGCACGGACGCGGGCGCACCAAGGACAGCGAGTACCTTCTTCAGCTTCGTGAGAAGCAGAAGTGCTCGCGAATCTACGGTGTCCTTGAGAAGCAGTTCGTGAACTACTACAAGGAAGCGAACCAGAAGACCGGCAAGACCGGTGAGAACCTTCTGCGCATCCTTGAGACCCGCCTCGACAACGTGGTCTACCGGGCCGGCTTCGCCAAGTCCCGCGATCACGCCCGTCAGCTGGTGCGTCACGGACACATCGCCGTGAACGGCACGAAGACCGACATTCCGTCGGCCCGCGTCGCCGTGAACGACGTCATCGAGGTCCGCAAGAAGTCCAAGGCCCTGACCCCCTTCCAGGTGGCCCAGGCCGAGGCCGGCGAGCGTACCGTCCCGGCATGGCTCGAAGCCGTGCCGTCGACGCTGCGGATCCTCGTGCACTCCCTGCCCGAGCGCCAGGTGATCGACACCCAGGTGCAGGAGCAGCTGATCGTCGAGCTCTACTCCAAGTAGGAGAGCTCGCGGGTCCGGGCGGTACGGCTCTTTCGGGTCGTGCCGCCCGTACCCTTGTCAGTATCTGGGGGCGTCAAATAGTGGGCGCCCACGACTGAAGGACCACAGCATGCTTATCGCTCAGCGTCCGTCGCTGACCGAAGAGGTCGTCGACGAGTTCCGCTCCCGGTTCGTGATCGAGCCGCTGGAGCCGGGCTTCGGCTACACCCTCGGCAACTCTCTCCGCCGCACGCTCCTCTCCTCGATCCCCGGCGCTGCTGTCACCAGCATCCGGATCGACGGTGTCCTGCACGAGTTCACCACCGTGCCGGGCGTCAAGGAGGACGTCACCGACCTCATCCTCAACATCAAGCAGCTGGTCGTCTCCTCGGAGCACGACGAGCCGGTCGTGATGTACCTGCGCAAGCAGGGTCCCGGCCTGGTCACCGCTGCTGACATCGCCCCGCCGGCCGGTGTCGAGGTCCACAACCCGGACCTGGTCCTCGCCACGCTGAACGGCAAGGGCAAGCTGGAGATGGAGCTGACCGTCGAGCGCGGTCGCGGCTACGTCTCCGCCGTCCAGAACAAGCAGGCGGGCCAGGAGATCGGCCGTATCCCGGTCGACTCCATCTACTCGCCGGTGCTCAAGGTCACGTACAAGGTCGAGGCGACCCGTGTCGAGCAGCGCACCGACTTCGACAAGCTGATCGTCGACGTCGAGACCAAGCAGGCCATGCGTCCCCGTGACGCCATGGCGTCGGCCGGTAAGACCCTGGTCGAGCTGTTCGGTCTGGCCCGCGAGCTCAACATCGACGCCGAGGGCATCGACATGGGCCCGTCGCCGACGGACGCCGCGCTCGCTGCCGATCTGGCGCTGCCGATCGAGGAGCTGGAGCTCACGGTCCGCTCGTACAACTGCCTCAAGCGTGAGGGCATCCACTCCGTGGGTGAGCTCGTGGCGCGCTCCGAGGCCGACCTGCTCGACATCCGCAACTTCGGTGCGAAGTCGATCGACGAGGTCAAGGCGAAGCTGGCCGGTATGGGTCTGGCGCTCAAGGACAGCCCGCCCGGATTCGACCCGACCGCTGCCGCCGACGCCTTCGGCGCCGACGACGACGCGGACGCGGGCTTCGTCGAGACCGAGCAGTACTAGTACGCCTCCGGCTGGGGCGCCCGGGTCTCCCGGCGCCCCGGACCGGATGAGGGCTTTGCCCTCGATCGCCGGACGGGCTCGATTCCGGCCGATGACTGATCTCATCGGCCGGGACGGTGTCCGGTCGGCCCATGGACTTCCGTGGAGCGGCCGCTTCACGGGAACTGACACCGGTACCTGATACGGCCGGTGCAGCACACAAGGAGAAACACCATGCCGCGTCCCGCAAAGGGTGCCCGTCTGGGCGGCAGCGCCGCGCACGAGCGTCTGCTTCTCGCGAACCTCGCGAAGTCGCTGTTCGAGCACGGCCGCATCACGACGACCGAGGCCAAGGCCCGCCGCCTGCGTCCGGTCGCCGAGCGTCTGATCACCAAGGCGAAGAAGGGCGACATCCACAACCGTCGCCTCGTTCTGCAGACGATCACGGACAAGAGCATCGTGCACACGCTCTTCACCGAGATCGCCCCGCGCTACGAGAACCGCCCCGGTGGTTACACGCGCATCACCAAGATCGGCAACCGTCGTGGCGACAACGCCCCGATGGCCGTCATCGAGCTGGTCGAGGCGCTGACCGTGGCGCAGCAGGCCACCGGTGAGGCCGAGGCCGCGACGAAGCGTGCGGTCAAGGAGGACGCCCTCAAGAAGGACGAGTCCGCCGAGGTCGTCGAGGACGCCAAGCCGGCCGAGGCCGACGCGGAGTCCAAGGACGCCTGAGCGTTCTGAGACCACTGGACGGGCCCGCATCACCCTTCGGGGAGGTGCGGGCCCGTTCCGTATGTTCAGGCTTGAGAGGATCGTTGGGTGAGTGACGAAGTAGAGCCCGGTTTCGTACGGGTGCGGCTGGACCTGGCCTACGACGGCAAGGACTTCTCCGGCTGGGCGAAGCAGACGGCGCGGCGCACGGTGCAGGGGGAGATCGAGGACGCGCTGCGTACCGTGACGCGGTCCGAGCAGACGTACGACCTGACGGTCGCCGGGCGCACCGACGCCGGGGTGCACGCCCGCGGTCAGGTCGCGCACGTCGATCTGCCGGACGGGGTGTGGGCCGAGCACGGCGCGCTGCTGCTGCGCCGGATGGCCGGCCGGATGGCCCCCGATGTACGGATCTGGCGGGTGGCCGAGGCTCCGGCGGGGTTCAACGCGCGTTTCTCGGCGCTGTGGCGGCGGTACGCCTACCGGGTCTCGGACCGGCCCGGTGGCGTGGATCCGCTGATCCGCGGTCATGTGCTCTGGCACGACCGTCCGTTGGACGTGGACGCGATGAACGCGGCCGCGGCCCGGATGCTCGGCGAGCGCGACTTCGCCGCGTACTGCAGGAAGCGCGAGGGCGCGACGACCATCCGTACGTTGCAGAAGCTGAGTTGGGTACGGGACGAGGCGTCCGGTGTCATCACGGGGACCGTGCAGGCCGATGCCTTCTGCCACAACATGGTGCGCGCGCTGGTCGGCGCCATGCTGTTCGTGGGTGATGGACGCCGCCCCGACCCGTGGCCGGCCCAGGTGCTGGCGGCGGGGGTGCGGGACCCGGGGGTGCACGTGGTGCGGCCGCACGGGCTGACGCTGGAGGAAGTCGCCTACCCGGTCGACGAGTTGCTCGCCGCGCGCAACAAGGCGGCACGCAACGTACGGACGCTGCCGGGGAGCGGTTGCTGCTGAGGCGCGGTGCCGTCCGCTGCTCCGGACCTCCTCGATGTGCGCGTCGCCGCCGTTCCTCGGCCCTGTCGGTGACGTTCCGGTGCGGCAACCCGTCGGAGTGAGGCCGGGGTGCGGCCGACGAGGGCTGCGGCTCCGTCGCGACGGCACCGTCCGGGAGGGGGAGCCCGACCCGGCTCGGAGCCGTGCTCCCGACGCGCGCCCGGGTCCTCGGGGGAGTCGGCTGGCCGTCCGGCCGGCCCGGGTTGTGCAGGGCGGAATCGGCGAGACCCGATACGTATACGTCCCTCGGCTCCCACTGGGCGTGCACACGGGTCGCGGGGTCCCGGGTGTCGACGACCAGGGCCTCGCCCGGCGGCAGGTCGGTGCCGATGGCCGCGCCGTCGCCCAGCACGCGGGGAAGGGTGAGGAGGAACGGAAGACGTACGAGGTCCCCGGGACGGGTCAGCCGGCGGGTGCGGTCGCCGCCGCCGAGGCCTGGACCTCGCCGCGGTGGCGGATCTGACGGAACGTGAAGTTCGTCAGGTCGTCGCCGACCGAGAAGACGCTCTTGTCGGCCTTGGTGACGTTCTTGCCGTTCGTGAAGCCCCCGATGGTGAAGTAGGCGTAGCGGCCGTACGAGTTGGCGGTGCGGCGGCAGACGGAACCGCCGCGGCAGAACGTCGGCACGCCCGCGCCGCTCAGCGACGCCAGACCGCCGGACGCCTGCTGCGCCGCCTTCTTGGCCTGCGCCTCCGTCTCGAAGACCGCGACGCCGACGGTGACGGCGACCCCAGCACTGCTGTACGTGGCGCGGATGACCTGGTCGCAGCCGTTGCTCGTGAGGATCGAGCCGAGCGCGCCCTGGGTGGTCGCGGCGCAGTTCGTCGTGCGGTGCGTGGCGCCCTTGGCGTAGACGCGGTCACCCATCGTCAGCTTCTTGCCCGGGTAGAACGAGTCGATGGAGATCGGCGCCCTGTCCTTCTTCACATCGGATATGTAGTCCTTCGGGTCCGGAGGGGGCGGAGGGGCCACCGTGGAGAAGGACGGCTCGGGCTCCGCCGAGTCGGTCGGCAGATCGGCCGGTCCCGGCAACTGGCTCGCGTTCTTGCCCGAGCCGGTGGAGCCGTTGTTGTTGGTCGAGATGACCGCTGTGGCGACGATCGCCCCGATCGCGGCGGTGGCGAGCGCGCCGCCGCCGATCATCAGCCACTTCTTGCGACGGCTCCGCGCGGCGGATTCATCGGCCAGCGCTGCCCAGTCCGGAGTGTGATTTCCTCCGGGCCCCCAGGAGGGCCCCCCTTGCCCAAAGCTCATGCGGCGAATCCTAGAGGAGGCGTAAACCGGTTGGGCCAGGGCTTCGCGGGCCGTGACAATGCTGTGCATGGGACATCTTGAAGCAGGCCATCTCGAGTACTACCTACCGGACGGGCGGGTGCTGCTCGGCGATGCTTCGTTCCGGGTCGCGGACGGGGCCGTCGTCGCCCTCGTGGGAGCGAACGGCGCCGGGAAGACCACGCTGCTGCGGCTGCTGTCCGGGGAGATCCAGCCGCACGGCGGCACGGTGTCGGTGAGCGGCGGACTCGGGGTGATGCCGCAGTTCGTGGGCTCTGTGCGGGACGACCGTACGGTCCGGGACCTCCTCGTCTCCGTCGCCCAGCCGCGCATCCGGGAGGCGGCACAGGCCGTCGACAGGGCCGAGGAGCTGATCCTCACCGTCGACGACGAGGCCGCGCAGATGACGTACGCGCAGGCCCTCAGCGACTGGGCGGAGGCCCGCGGGTACGAGGCCGAGACCGTCTGGGACATGTGCACCACGGCCGCGCTCGGTGTCCCGTACGAGAAGGCGCAGTGGCGCGAGGTCCGCACGCTCAGTGGTGGTGAGCAGAAGCGGCTCGTGCTCGAGGCGCTGCTGCGCGGGCCCGACGAGGTGCTGCTGCTCGACGAGCCGGACAACTATCTCGACGTCCCCGGCAAGCGGTGGCTGGAGGGGAAGCTCAAGGAGACGCGGAAGACGGTGCTCTTCGTCTCGCACGACCGGGAGCTGCTGTCCCGGGCCGCCGAGAAGATCGTGAGCGTGGAGCCCAGCCCGGCAGGCAGCGATGTGTGGGTGCACGGCGCCGGCTTCGATACGTACCACCAGGCCAGGAAGGACCGGTTCGCCCGGTTCGAGGAGCTGCTGCGGCGCTGGGAGGAGGAGCACGCCCGGCTGAAGGCGCTGGTCCACCGGCTGCGGCAGCAGGCGGCGATCAGCCCCGACATGGCGTCGCGCTACCGGGCGATGCAGACCCGCTTCAAGAAGTTCGAGGACGCGGGACCGCCGCCGGAGCCGCCGCGCGAGCAGGACATCAAGATGCGGCTGCGCGGCGGCCGGACCGGGGTGCGGGCGGTGACCTGCAAGGCGCTGGAGCTGACCGGGCTGATGAAGCCGTTCGACCTGGAGATCTACTACGGCGAACGGGTGGCCGTCCTCGGCTCGAACGGCTCGGGCAAGTCGCACTTCCTGCGGCTGCTGGCCGGGGAAACGGTCGCGCACACGGGGGAGTGGAAGCTCGGCGCGCGGGTCGTGCCCGGGCATTTCGCGCAGACGCACGCCCATCCGGAGCTGATGGGGCACACGCTCGTCGAGATCCTGTGGACGGAGCACGCGAAGGACCGGGGCGGGGCGATGTCCGTACTGCGCCGGTACGAACTGGAGCGGCAGGGCGACCAGCCCTTCGAGAAGCTGTCCGGCGGGCAGCAGGCACGGTTCCAGATCCTGCTGCTGGAGCTGGCGGGAACCACGGCGCTGCTGCTGGACGAGCCGACGGACAACCTGGACCTGGAGTCGGCGGAGGCGCTGCAGGACGGGCTCGAGGCGTACGAGGGGACCGTGATGGCCGTCACGCACGACCGGTGGTTCGCGAAGTCCTTCGACCGGTACCTGGTGTTCGGGTCGGACGGGGTGGTGCGGGAGACGGCGGAGCCGGTGTGGGACGAGCGGCGGGTGGAGCGGGAGCGGTAGGGCCGGCGCGTTTTGACCCGTCCCGGGCGGGGCGGGTACTGTCGGGGGTTGTTATACGTATCGGCTTCGTCGTTCTCACGCGAAGAGCCCTTACGTAGGTTCTCTGGAGCAGTTACCAGTGGCTCGCATACGGGCAGCGTTCCCGGCATTGTGAGCCCCAGCTGCATGATCGCTTCAGGGGTGCCATGTGTCTGGACCTCATCCACTGAAGAAGCGAAGGCTACGAAGTGCGTACGTACAGCCCCAAGCCCGGCGATGTGACGCGCCAGTGGCACATCATTGACGCGCAGGACATCGTCCTGGGTCGTCTGGCCACCACGGCTGCGAACCTCCTCCGAGGCAAGCACAAGGCGATTTACGCCCCCCACATGGACATGGGCGACTTCGTCATCATCATCAACGCCGAGAAGGTTCACCTCTCCGGCAACAAGAAGACCCAGAAGATGGCGTACCGCCACTCCGGGTTCCCGGGTGGTCTGCGCTCCGTGCGTTACGACGAGCTCCTCTCCAAGAACCCGGAGAAGGCTGTCGAGAAGGCCATCAAGGGCATGATTCCCAAGAACTCCCTGGGCCGTCAGATGCTCTCGAAGCTCAAGGTCTACGCGGGCGACCAGCACCCGCACGCTGCGCAGCAGCCGGTCCCGTTCGAGATCACCCAGGTCGCGCAGTAGTTCCGGCCTCCCCCTAAGACACAAAGAAAGATCTGAGGAGAATCGTGGCCGAGACCACTGTTGAGAACCCCATCGAGGGCACCGAGGGCGAAGAGGTCTTCGCCGAGGTGACCACCTTCGAGTCCGAGGTTCCCGTCGAGGGCGAGTACACCAGCGAGTCGCTGGCGTCCCGCTTCGGCGAGCCGCAGCCTGCCGCCGGCCTTGGCCGTCGCAAGAACGCCATTGCCCGCGTCCGGATCGTTCCGGGCACCGGCAAGTGGAAGATCAACGGTCGCACCCTTGAGGACTACTTCCCCAACAAGGTGCACCAGCAGGAAGTCAACGAGCCCTTCAAGGTGCTCGAGCTCGACAACCGCTACGACGTCATCGCCCGTATCTCGGGTGGCGGCGTCTCGGGTCAGGCCGGTGCCCTGCGCCTCGGTGTTGCTCGTGCGCTGAACGAGGCGGACGTGGACAACAACCGCGCCCCGCTGAAGAAGGCCGGCTTCCTCTCCCGCGACGACCGTGCGGTCGAGCGCAAGAAGGCCGGTCTCAAGAAGGCCCGTAAGGCCCCGCAGTACAGCAAGCGCTAATCCGCCTGCTCACCTGCTTTACACGTTCGCCCCGGAGGCACTCCCTGTGCCCCCGGGGCGTTCGTCTATTGGCCCCCTGGGGCGTATAACGGCATCAGACGTTCATAGGCCCGCCGTGGCTCGGCATGGCTCTTTATGTTCCCTTGCGTCGTTCCGGGTCATGCCTGTCATGACTCGTTTTGTTTTTGCAGTTCGGTTTCGGAGCATCTTCGGAGGACACCAGTGGGACGACTCTTCGGCACGGACGGTGTGCGCGGCGTCGCCAATGCGGACCTGACGGCCGAGCTCGCGCTCGGTCTGTCGGTCGCTGCGGCGCATGTGCTCGCCGAGACGGGCACCCTTGAGGGGCATCGGCCGACCGCGGTGGTGGGCCGTGACCCCCGCGCGTCCGGAGAGTTCCTGGAGGCTGCCGTGGTGGCCGGTCTGGCGAGCGCGGGCGTGGACGTCCTGCGCGTCGGTGTGCTGCCCACCCCCGCGGTGGCGTACCTCACCGGCGCGCTGGGCGCCGACCTCGGCGTGATGCTCTCCGCCAGTCACAACGCCATGCCGGACAACGGTGTCAAGTTCTTCGCCCGCGGTGGTCACAAGCTCGCCGACGAGCTGGAGGACCGGATCGAGACGCTCTACGAGCAGCACCGCACCGGTGAGCCGTGGGCGCGTCCGACCGGTGCCGGTGTGGGACGGGTCACGGACTACACCGAGGGCTTCGACCGGTACGTGGCGCACCTCGTCGCGGTCCTGCCGAACCGGCTCGACGGGCTGAAGGTCGTCCTCGACGAGGCGCACGGCGCGGCCGCCCGGGTCTCGCCCGAGGCATTCGCCCGGGCCGGCGCCGAGGTCGTCACCATCGGGGCCGAACCGAACGGCCTGAACATCAACGAGGGCTGCGGCTCCACCCACCTGGAGTTGCTGAAGAACGCCGTCGTCGAGCACGGCGCCGACCTGGGTATCGCGCACGACGGCGACGCCGACCGCTGCCTCGCCGTGGACGCCTCGGGCGAGGAGGTCGACGGCGACCAGATCCTGGCCGTGCTGGCCCTCGCCATGCGCGAGGCCGGGCAGCTGCGCAAGGACACCGTGGTCGGCACGGTCATGTCCAACCTCGGCTTCAAGATCGCCATGGAGCGGGAGGGCATCCACCTCGTCCAGACCGCCGTCGGTGACCGATACGTCCTGGAGTCGATGAAGGCGCAGGGCTACGCGCTGGGCGGCGAGCAGTCCGGCCATGTCATCGTCCTCGACCACGCCACGACCGGTGACGGCACGCTGACCGGCCTGATGCTGGCGGCCCGGGTCGTCGCCACCGGCCGTACGCTCGCCGACCTGGCCGGTGTCATGCAGCGGCTCCCGCAGATCCTGGTCAATGTCCGGGACGTCGACAAGTCCCGGGTCGACACCTCTCCGGAGCTGGCCGCCGCGGTCGAGGAGGCCGAGCGCGAGCTGGGCGACACCGGGCGCGTACTGCTGCGCCAGTCGGGCACCGAGCCGCTGGTGCGGGTCATGGTCGAGGCGGCCGACATCGAGCAGGCGCGGTCGGTGGCCGGGCGGCTGGCCGACGCGGTGAAGTCCGCCCTGGGGTGACCTTCGCCGTTCGAGGGTGAGGTGCCGCCCGGTGTTCCTCCTGGAGGGGCGCCGGGCGGCGTCGTGTGCGGCCGCTGCCGGACGACAGCCGAAGGACCGTCGCCGGCCCCGGGCCATCGCGTCAGGCAGCCCGGATACGGCGACGGTGCATCGCCCACAGCGCCTTCTGGACCAGCAGTGTCAGCGTGCCCGCGAGCACGATCCCGCCGAGGTTCGCCGCCAGCTGGCCCACCGAACCCCACGTCTGCGCGAGGTCCTGGTAGCTGAAGGCCACGGCCGCGTTGGCGGCCGCGGGCACCGTCGTCACCGAGATCGCGACGCCGATCAGCGCCCCCGACTTCGCCGAGGTGAGGGAGAGCGTGCCACCGATGCCCGCCAGGAACGCCACCACGAACGACATCCAGTCCGGCTGCCAGATGAACGCCGTGTTGGGCCGTTCCGCCTCGATCATCGCCCCCGTGAACAGCCCGAGGCCGTTCATCATCCAGGCGAACCCGGCCGTCAGCACCATCGCTACGGCGAACCCGCCGACCAGCGCCCACAGCGACCGCCACACCAGGCGCGGGACGCGCTGCACCAGCGCCGTGGAAATGCCGGCCAGCGGACCGAACTCCGGGCCCACCGCCATCGCCCCCACGATCAGGATCGCGTTGTCCAGCATCACACCGCAGGCCGCGAGCATCGTGGCGATCGAGAGGAACGCCAGGTAGGTGACGCTGAACGTCGACTCCTCGTGGGTCGCGTCCGCCAGCTCCTCCCACAGCACCGCGTCCGCGCCCTCGCCCGGTGCCTCCTCCTCGGCCCGGTCGGCATGCGCGGAGAGCGTCAGGTCCGTTTCCTCGACGGTGATCGAGCCGGACTCGTCGATGCCGAGCTCGCGCAGTGATGTGATCAGCTCGTCGCCCGCCTCGCGCGCCACGTCGCACGTCACGACATCGCCCGCGGGGTCGAGGGCGACACCGGGCATGACCACCAGATGCGTGGTGCCGACGGTGTGCCGCACGAGGTGCACCACATCGTCCGTGCGGTCCTGAGGGACGATCAGGCGCAGATGCAGCACGCGGATACTCCAGGGGAGGCTCGGGGACTCAGAGTTTGCGCAGCGAGAGACGCTGGACCTTGTGGTCCGGGCCCTTGCGCAGCACCAGAGTGGCACGGCCGCGTGTGGGTGCCACATTTTCCAGCAGATTGGGCTTGTTGATGGTCCGCCACATGGTGCGGGCGTACTCCATGGCCTCCTCCTCGGAGACCTGGGTGTACTTGCGGAAGTACGAGAACGGATTCTGGAAGGCCGTCTCGCGCAGCTTGCGGAAGCGGTTGAGGTACCAGGTCTCGATGTCCTCGGCCCGCGCGTCCACGTACACACTGAAGTCGAAGTAGTCGGCGAGCCCGACTCTGGTGCGGCCGTCCTTGCCGGGGAGCGCGGGCTGCAGCACGTTGAGGCCCTCGACGATCAGGATGTCGGGGCGGCGGACGGTGAGCCGCTCGCCCGGCACGATGTCGTAGATCAGGTGTGAGTAGACGGGCGCCGTCACCTCGTCCTTGCCGGCCTTGATGTCGGCGACGAAACGGGTCAGGGCCCGCCGGTCGTACGACTCGGGGAAACCCTTGCGCGACATCAGCCCGCGTGCCCGGAGCTCCTTCATCGGCAGCAGGAACCCGTCCGTGGTGACGAGCTCCACCCGGGGGTGCTCGGGCCAGCGGGCGAGCAGCGCCTGGAGGATACGGGCACTGGTGGACTTGCCGACGGCGACACTGCCGGCGACCCCGATGACGAACGGGGTGCCCCGCTGCGCGCCATGGCCGTTGCCCGCGTCCCCGAGGAAGGTGTTCAGGGCACCGCGCAGGCCGGAGGTGGCCTGGACGTAGAGGTTGAGGAGGCGGGAGAGCGGCAGGTAGACGTCGCGTACCTCGTCGAGGTCGATGACGTCCCCGAGCCCGCGCAGCTGCTCCACCTCGTCGGCGGTCAGCGGCAGCGGCGTCTTGTCGCGCAGGGCGCTCCACTCGGCGCGCGACAGGTCGACGTACGGCGTCGAAGCGTGCTCGGCGCGTCGGTGGGTGCTCCGTGGCGGCGAAGTGATCACGGGTTCATTGTCGCGGGAGTTCTGACCCGGTGGGGGGTGGGGTCGGTCACGTGGAAGGGCTGCGGCCCGGTGTCCGCACCCCTGTGGCGGACACCGGGCCGTTCCGTACCACCCTGCGGTCAGGGCTTTTGGCCCTTGGCGTCGACGACGGCGGCCATGATCCGCGCCTCGCTGGTGAGGACCTCCCCGGCCTTGTACGTCTCGGGCGGGACCTTCATCCCGGTGGGAACCTTCATCTCGTAGTCCTCGACGGCCACGAAGCGCATGCCCGCGTAGCTGTAGTCGCGGGGGCTGATGAGGATCTCGCGCTGCTCGTGCGAGCCGTCCTCCTTCCGTGTGATGGCAATGGCATCGCGCCCGGCGGCGTCCTTCACGAGATGGTCGGTGACCTTCACCCCCGGGACGGTGGCCAGCGCACGGTAGATCCGGGCGAGGGCGTCCGGGGCGATCGGGTACGCCTCGACCATCAGACCCATGGCGCGGAAGCTGTGCTGGGCCTCGGCCTCGGGAAGGCTGTCGGCGGTGTGGCCCGTCGGATAGAACGAGCGGACCTTCGCCAGCAGAAGCGCCGGATTGTCGGGCAGCTCATCGGCGGCACGGTAGACCTGGCGGGCCGTGCGGTAGTCGCTGTCCTTGCCGTTCTCCGCCGCGGCGGAGTTGTCGTACGGAACCCAGGAGTCCGGGTCGTACGAGAGTCGCCCCACGTCGGCCGAGCCCGCCTTGGGCTCCCGCTGGGCGATCTTCGTCCGGGTGTAGATCCACTGGTCGTCGCGCGGCTCCGGCGCGGCCTGCTGCTTCGCCAGCTCGTCGGCGGCCCGGTTCAGTACCTCGGCCGGGCTGTCCAGGGTCAGGGGGGCCGCCGCGGTGGCCCCGTGGGTGGGACCGTCCGAGCCGATCTGCGTGGTCAGCAGAGCGGCCGCGGTGATCGCCGCCGCGGCGCCGATCGACGCGATCCGCCAGTCGGCGCGCAGCCGGCGGGTGCTCCGGCCGCCCGCAAGGGAGTCCGTCAGCCGCTGCCGGCCGGGAGCGAGCGCGGCACGGTCGGGGACGGGAGCATCTGCGCGCAGCTCGCGCAGCTGGGTCATTTCGTCCATGACGGGCTCAGCTCCATGACGTCGGATGTGAACGCGGGGTCGGTGTGCAACGCCTCGCGGACCTTGCGACGGGCGCGGTTGAGGCGGGACCGCACGGTGCCGAGCGGGATGCCCAGCGCCTGCGCGACCTCCTCGTACGCGAGGTCCGCCCAGGCGACGAGCAGCAGGACATGGCGGTCGCCGGGGGAGAGCGCGGCGAGCGCTCCGGCCAGCGGCACCTGGGCGGCGATCCGGTCGTCGGAGCGGTCGCTCCAGGACGCGGCGACCGTGTCCTGTCCGGTACGGGCCAGGGCCCGCAGACTCCGCTCCTCGCTGCGCCGGTGCTTGCCGATGAGGTTGGCGGCGATGCCGTACAGCCAGGGCCGGGCGCCCCGGCGGGTGGCGTCGTAGCGGCGTCGGGACCGGAACGCGATGAGGAACGTCTCCGCCGCGATGTCGTCCGCCACGCCCTCCCCGAGGCGGCGGGCGGCGTACCGGTGGATGGCGGGCGCGTGACGGTCGTAGAGCCCGGCGAAGATCTCCGGCTGCTCCAGCGACTGGGCGACGATCTCGGCGTCGTCGGCTTCGGTGATGGGCCGTCCGGTCGGGGGTCCGGTCACAGGGGCTCCTGAGGCTCGGTCGGTGAGCGTGTCACCCCTTGTTCCCCGCAGGGCGCACAAAGGTTCACGGGGCGCGGCGGCCGAGGGCGCAGGTCGCCGGACGGGCGCCCTCAGCCCCTGTACGAGCCCGGCATCAGCGACGGCGGCCGGTCCGCGGCAACCTCAGCACGGACCGGGTCCGGCTCTTCAGCCCGCCCCCTCCCGGCGAGGATGCCGACCGGGGGACGGAGCCGGTGACGCGCTCCGGCATCCGTACCACCGCGGTGGCCGGTACCCCGCGTCGATCAACCTCAGCCGATCCTGCCGGCCGGGCGGGCAACCCGATGTCCGGAACTCGGCACGGAAGGCCTCGATCTCCTGGACGACACGGTGATCGTCCGGCGTCGGAGGAGGGCCGGCGAAGAGACTGCTCCGACGCTACGACGCACAGAGGCTCGTAGCATCGGAGCACGCTCGTGGCGCCTTCGACCGGGCTTCCTCAGACGCCGACCTTCGCCGCCAGCTCCCGTCGGGCCCGGGCCGCGGCGCCGACCGGTACCGCGTCGGCAGCCAGGGCTGCCCTGACCAGCCGGATCGGGTGGCCGCTGACCGGCGGGTCGGCGGCCAGTGACGCCAGGACGAGGGGCTCCAGCAGGGGCCAGGCACGGCTGACCCCGCCGCCGACCACCACCGTGGTGATGTCCACGACGCCGGCCGTCATCACGATCGCCCGGGCGATCCCGGCACCGGCGGCCCGGTACACCTCGAGGGCGTCCTGGTCACCGCGGTCGGCGGCCTGTGCGACCTCGCGGGCGGTCAGCCGGCGGCCGGTGCGGTCCGCGTAACGGGCGCCGATGGAACGGCCGGAGGCCAGGGTCTCCAGATGGCCCCGGCCGCCGCACGAGCAGAGCAGATCACCGAAGCCGGGGATGTGCCCGATCTCGCCGGCCGCGCCGTGCGGCCCGGCGAACAGCGCGCCGCCGGTCCACAGCGCGCCGCCGACCCCGGTGCCCAGCGTCATCCCGAGGACGTCCGACTCGCCGCGCACGGCGCCGCCGGACACCTCCCCGTAGAGGAAGGCGTTGACGTCGTTGTCCAGGAAGGCCGGGACGCCCAGCGCCTCCTCGACGGCATCCGTCACCGCGAAGCCGGCCCAGCCGGTGAAGGAGTCGCTGGCCACCAGGATGCGGCCGGTGGCGGAGTCCACCACGCCGGCTGCGCCGACCCCGCAACCGACGAGGCGGCCGGGGGTGCGCTCCAGCAGCGGGGCCAGCGCGCCCAGGGCCGCGCCGATCATGGCCCGGCCGCCGTCGGTCGCCGGGGTCGCCACCTCGGCGCGGTCCAGCACGGTCAGGTCCTCGGCGCAGAGAACCACCTGGGTGGTGGTGCCGCCGATGTCCACTCCGGCGAAGAGCGTACGGTCGTGGGAGCTCACGCCTGGGCCTCCGTCCGGCCGGCCGCGAGGGTGGCCAGGCGTTCGGCTCTGCGGCCGCGCTGGATCACCGGGTCGGGCACCGGCACGGCGGCCAGCAGCCGGCGGGTGTAGTCGGTCTCCGGGTGCAACAGGGTCGCGCCGGTGGCGCCCTGCTCCTCGACCCGGCCGGCCCGCATCACCACGACGCGCTGGGCGAAGTGCTGTACGACGGCCAGGTCGTGGGAGACGAAGAGACAGGCGAAGCCCAGCTCGTCCTGGAGCTCGGAGATCACGTCGAGCACCGCCTCCTGCACGCTCACGTCGAGCGCGCTGGTGGGCTCGTCGGCGACCAGCAGCCGGGGCTCCAGGACCAGGGCGCGGGCCAGGCTGACCCGCTGGCGCTGACCGCCGGACAGCTCCCGGGGAGCGCGCCGGGCGAGTTCACGCGGCAGCCGGACCCGGTCGAGTACGGCGTCGACCTTGCTCTGGCGGTCCTTGGCGGAGAGCTTGCGGCGGTGCACCCTGAGCGGTTCGGCGATGCACTCGCCGACCGTCATCCGGGCGTCGAGCGACGCCACCGGGTCCTGGAGGACCACGCCGATACCGGACCGCAGCGCCCGGCGGGCCCGGGACCGGGTGCCGGCCAGGCCGGTGCCGAACAGCGAGACGGTGCCGGAAGTCGGCGGGATCAGACCGAGCGCGACCCGGGACGCGGTGGACTTGCCGGAGCCCGACTCGCCCACCAGGCCCAGGGTCTCCCCGGCGTGGACGGCGAGCGAGACCCCGTCCAGAGCCCGCACGGCGCCCTTGCCACGGCCGAACACCACGGAGATGTCGCGGAGTTCGACCACTGGCTCGGTGTCCGGGCGGGGGGTGGCGGCCGGCGCCGCCGGCCGGCCCGCCTCGGCGACCGACAGCCGGGGCACCGCGGCCAGCAGCCGCTTGGTGTAGTCGTGGGACGGGCGGAGCAGCACGTCCTCGACCGCTCCGGTCTCCACGATCTCGCCGTGGTACATCACGGCGACCCGGTCGGCGAAGTCCGCGACCACGCCCATGTTGTGGGTGACCAGCAGGACGCCGGTGCCGGTCTCGACGGCGAGCCGGCGCAGCAGGTCGAGGATCTCGGCCTGCACCGTGACGTCCAGCGCGGTGGTCGGCTCGTCGGCGATCAGCAGGGCGGGCTCGTTGGCGATGGCCATGGCGATGACCACCCGCTGGCGCTGTCCGCCGGAGAGCTGGAAGGGGTAGGCAGTGGCCCGCTTCTCAGGCTCGGGGATGCCGACCCTGCGGAGGAGTTCGACGGCCTCGGCGGCGGCGTCCTTGGCGGACACCTCGCGGTGGTTGCGGATCACTTCGGCGATCTGCTTGCCGATCCGGGTCAGCGGGTCCAGCGCGGTGGCCGGCTCCTGGAACACCATGGAGACGGTCCGGCCGCGCAGCGCCGCCAGGTCGCTCTCATGGGCACCGACCACCTGGGTGCCGGCGATGGTGGCGCAGCCGGTGGCACGGGCGTTGCCGGCCAGCAGGCCCATCGCGGCCAGCGCGATGGTGGACTTGCCGGAGCCCGACTCGCCGACCAGGGCGAGCGTCTCGCCGGGGCTGACGTGCAGGGAGACGCCCCGAACGGCCGGCACCTCGCCGGTCTCGGTGGTGAAGATGACGCCGAGGTCGTCGAGTTCGAGAATCGGCCCGGCCGACGGGGCGGCGGTGCCCTGGGTGGCGGTCATCCGCGTCCCCTCACATCGAATGCGTCGCGGAGTCCGTCCCCGATCGCGTTGAACGCCCACACCACCAGGATGATGGCCAGGCCCGGCGGCAGGATGAGCCACCAGTAGCCGGAGTAGGCGGCGGTGAGACCGGCCGAGAGCATGCCGCCCCAGTCGGTGGCCGGCGGCTGGACGCCCAGGCCCAGGTAGGAGACGTAGGCGACCAGCAGGATGGCGTCGGCGATCTGGAAGGTGGTCGCAACGATGATGGTCGAGACCGAGTTCGGCAGGATGTGCCGGGTGATCGCCCGGGAGTGCGTCCCGCCGATGGCGCGCAGGGTCAGGACGTAGTCGCGGTTCTTCAGGGTCAGCGTCTCGGCCCTGATCAGCCGGGAGGGCACCAGCCAGGAGACGAAGCCCAGGATGACGATCAGCCCGGTCAGGCCCGGGGTGGTGATGGCCGAAACCACCAGCAGGATGAAGAGCGCCGGGATGGCGATCCCCGCGTCCACGATCCGCATCATGACCGCGTCGATCCAGCCGCCCGCGTAGCCGGCGGCGGCGCCCCACAGGGTGCCGATCACGGTGGCCAGGATGCCCGCGGCGAGGCCGACGATCAGCGACACCTTGCCGCCGTACATCAGCCGGCCCAGCTCGTCGTGGCCGACCGCGTCGGTGCCGAGCCAGTGCGAACCGCTGGGGCCGAGGTTGACCTGCTGGAGCATCGTGTGGGTCTGGTCGGTGGAGTACACCAGCGGACCGAGGAAGCAGAACAGGAAGAAGAAGACCACGACGCCGAGTCCGACGACGGCGAGCCGGTTGCGCAGGAAGCGCCGGACGGCGAGCCGGGAGCCGGACACCGCACCGGTGGCGGTGGCGGTGGCCGTGCCGGGCGCCTGACCCGGCTGGATGACGGCGCTCATGCCCGACCTGCCTTCACTCGGGGGTCGATGATCCGCTGGACGATGTCGGCGAGCAGCGTGCCGACCACCGTGGCGATCGCGATGACCAGCACACAGCCCAGCAGCACCGGATAGTCGGAGGACTGCGCGGCGGTCCAGAAGAGCAGGCCCATGCCGGGGTAGTTGAAGAGCTGCTCGACCACCAGGGCGCCGCCGAACAGCACCGGCACGTAGTAGCCGAGCATGGCGATCACCGGCGTCAGCGAGTTGCGGAACACATGCCGCCACAGGATGGAGCGGGAGCGGGAGCCGCCGGCCCGCGCCGTCCTGACGTAGTCCTCGGAGAGGTTCTCCAGGGTGGCCGCCCGCATGTAGCGGCTGAACACCGCGATCATCGAGGCGGCACCGGCGACGACCGGCAGCACCAGCGCCAGCGGGTCGGAGAACACCTGGGCGAGCGTGTCCCCCTGCGGGGCCTGGGACGGGAACCACGGCAGCGCCTGGCTGAACACCAGCACCAGGATCAGCCCGAGGAAGTACACGGGTGTGGAGTAGGCGATGAAGCTCAGCGTGGTGATGACGTAGTCGACGGGCTTGTTGCGCCGGACGGCCTGCCACATGCCCAGCGGGATGGCCAGCACGAGGCCGACGATCGCCGACAGGGCGGTGAGGACCAGGGTCTTGGCCAGCCGCTCGGAGATGAGCTGGGAGACCGGCTCATTGAGGGTGTACGAGGTTCCGAGGTCGCCGTGCAGCAGCTGGTTCAGGTAGTAGAAGTACTGCACGGGGAGTGGCTTGTCGAGGCCCTGCTCGTGGTTGAAGGACGCGATCTGCTGCGCCGTGGCCTGCGGGCCGAGGATCCCGCGAGCGGGACCCCCGGGCAGGGCGTGCAGCAGACCGAAGACCACGATCGTCACGATGACGATCACCACGACGGCTTGGAGGACCCGTCTGATCAGGTACGAGGAAGTACTCATGTGTTTTCCGGTCGCTTCGGCTCAGTGGTACGTGCGGTCACCGACCGGGCTCACTTGGTGGTCCACTTCCACATGGCGGGGTGGAAGTTGGCGAGCGAGTCCTGGGCGAAGCCGCCCAGGCCGTTCTTGACCACGGAGACCTGGTAGTCCGGCTCCGGCAGCCAGATGACCGGGAGGTCCTTGGCCAGGGCGGCGCTGTACTTCTGCACCGCCTCGTCGGAGGCGGAGGTGGTGGTCTGGGTGATCAGCTTGTCCACGGCGGAGTTGGAGTAGCTGCCGAAGTTGGAGCCGCCGCCGGTGGCGAAGAGGGAGTCACCGCTCGGGTAGGCCGGGAAGTACCAGCTGCCCGCGGTGCCGAAGAACGACAGCTGCCACTTGCAGCCGGCCTGGTCGGCCGTGCACTGACCGGCCTGCGAGAGGACCGAGTTGACCGGGGCGGTCTTGATGGTGAAGTCGATGCCGGTCTTGGCGAAAGACGACTGCAGGGCGCTCATCATGTTGTCGGTCACGGTCGAACCGGACTGCGAGAGCACCTGCATCCGGAACTTGGTGCCCTTGTCCACGCCGGCGCCGCACTGGTTGTCGCCGGTGCCCGGGCTGGTGCACACCATGGTGCCGTTCTGCTCGGTCCAGCCGTGGCTGGTCAGCAGCTGCTTGGCCTTGGTGGTGGAGAACGGGTACGGGTTGTTCTTCTGCTCCGACGAGACGAAGGACGAATTCTGGCCCTGCGGGATCGGGCCGTAGGTGGGGACCGCGGTGCCGTTGAAGACGACCTTGGAGAGGGTGGTCTGGTCCACCGACATCTGGATCGCCTGGCGGGCGTAGAGCTGCTTGAAGACCGCGCCCATGGCGGGGTTGTTGAAGTTGTAGGGCATGTAGGTGATGGCCCAGCCGGACCACGGCTTCACCGTGTAGCCCTTGGAGGCGAAGGACGACTTCTGGCTGAGGTCGGTGGCGTTGATGTAGCCGTAGTCGACCGTGCCGGCCCGGAGTGCGTTCTTCTCGGCGTCCGTGGTGGTGAACGGCAGCAGGTTCACGTTCTTGATGTTGGCCTTGCCGCCGCCGTCGTACTTGGCGTTGGCGGTCAGCTCGACCTTGCCGGCCGTGGAGAACGACTTGATGGTGTAGGGGCCGCTGACCGTCTTCCAGAGCGGGTCGGTGGCGTAGCCGGAGATCTTCTTGGCGACGCCGTTCAGGTACGTCCAGACCTTCTTGGCGCCCGCGGCGGTGCGGTCGAGGTCCGACACGGTGCCCGAGTCACTGGTCTTGCCCCAGACGTGCTGCGGCATCGGGCGGATCATGCTCAACTCGTTGGCGAGCATCCACTGCTGGTTGTACGCCTGGTCGAAGGTGATGGTGAAGTGCGTGTCGTCGACGATCTTCAGCGACGTCCAGTTGTCCGGCGCCTTACCCGGGCTGTAGCTGGCCCAGTCGGCCTTGTTGGCCTTGACCAGGTTGAACCAGAACTCCACGTCGCGGGAGGTGATCTGCTTGCCGTCGCTCCAGTGCCGGTCGCCGAGCGTGATCGTGACGCTCTTGCTGTCCTTGGCGAAGTCGGCTGCGGTGGCCAGCGAGTTGTCCTTGTTCCAGCCGACCTTGCCGGTGGAGCCGTCGTATGCGATCAGCGGCTCCCAGAGGGACTGGGATATGGAGGAGTTGTTGGTGTTCAGGTGCGCGGCGGTGCCGATCGGGAGGATCCAGTTCGGCGTGAAGTTCGCCGGCAGCGCGTAGTTGATGGTGTCCGACGAGCCGGAGGCGGATGACGAGGTGCCGCCGGAACAGCCGGTCAGCAGAGCGCCCGCGGTGACAACGGCGCCCGTGACGAGGGCCCAGCGGCGGCTGTTCGCCGTGTGAGCAAGGAACATGACTCTCCTCAGAGTGAAAGGACCCGTAGGTGTCCCGGGACCGGCACTGCGTTCACGACAGCTAACGTCGGACACACCGAAGAAACAAACAAGAATTAGTAAAAAGTAAGTTACTGCACCTTCGAAAAAAGCCCACTCACTCCGATCGCCTCTCTCCTTTGGGTCGATTTGGGTGGATTGAATGGGTTTCAGGTATGGCTCACTTCCTTCGCGAAGCTGTTCCCCCGTGCCAGGCTCGGGCGTATTGTCTTCGCCACACACACCGTTGCGGAAGTTACTTCGTACATGACTGAAATAAGTGCATGGGACCGCAAGGCCGCGAAAGGCACCCCCGCCCTCGCCGCGCGGGTCCTGGAACTCGTCGCATCGGGCCAGGCATCGTCACGCGCCGAACTCGCCGAACTGCTGGGGGCCGCAGCCTCCACCATCTCTCTCACCGTGGCCCATCTGGTGGAGCGCGGACTGATCGCCGAGGAGGGCACCCAGTCCTCCACCGGCGGGCGCCCCCGCAAAGTGCTGAGGCTGGGAAGCAACGACGAGTTCGCCGTCGCCGCCGACCTCGGCGGCCGCCATGCCCGGATCGGTGTGGTGCTGCCCGGCGGCGGTCTGACCGATGTCTCGACGGTCCCCTTCGTGATCGCCGACGGCCCCGAGGCGGCCCTGCCCCGGCTCGCCGAGACCCTGGAGGCGCTGGCCGAGCAGCGCGGCCGCGGCCGGCTGCGCGGGGTCGGGCTCTCGCTGCCGGGGCCGGTGGACATCGCGTCGGGCTCGGTCGTCATGCCGTCCCGGATGCCGGGCTGGAACCGTTTCCCGGTCACCGCCTGGCTGGAGCAACGCTTCGGTGTCCCTGCCGCCGTGGACAACGACGCCAACTGCATGGCGATCGGCGAGCACACCGTACGGCCCGCCGAGCACCGGCAGACGATCATGGTGAAGATCGGCTCCGCGATCGGTGCAGGCGTCATCGCCGACGGACGGCTCTACCGGGGCGCCACCGGCGCGGCCGGCGACATCACCCACATCCGGATCGACGGCGGCGCCGACATCCCCTGTTCCTGCGGCAACACCGGCTGCCTGGAAACCGTGGCGTCCGGTGCCGCCCTGGTCCGCATCCTGCGCGAGCGCGGGGCCGCCGTCAGCAGCATCGAGGACGTGGCCCGGCTGGCCGTCGACGCCGACCCGGAGGCCACTCGCGCGGTCCGCAGGGCCGGCGACTATCTGGGCCAAGTGCTCGCCGCCAACGTCAACTTCTTCAACCCGGACGCGGTCTACCTCGGCGGCATTCTCTCCACCCTGGAGCCGTTCGTCGCCGCCGTGCGCAGCCAGCTCTACGAGAGCTGCCACCCACTGGTCACCCAACACCTCACCATCGAGCGGGCCAGCCTGGGCGCCGACGCAGGACTGGTCGGCGCCGGGCAGTTCGCCCTGCAGCGCGCCCTGGCCCTCGCGCTGCGCGAGGTCGGCGGCACCGACCAGTTCCGCGCCCCGGCGCCCCGCCACGCCTGACGCCCCACCCCCCTACGAGGAGCCATGTCGCAATCCCGCACCGCCGCAGCCCGCCCGGTCATCGTCATAGCCGGACTCGGCATCGAGTCGTCCACCTTCTCTCCCGCTCGCACCCAGGCCCCCGCCTTCCACCCCTCGCGCGGCGCCGAAGTGCTGGACCGCTACCCCTTCCTGGCCCCCGGTGAGGAACTGCGCGAGGCGGCCGACTGGCACGGCGCCCTGGTCGGCAAGTCGCTGCCGGGCGGCACTGTCACCGCCGCCGCCTGGGCCGAGCTGACCGACGAGCTGATCGAACGGCTCGCCGCGCTGCCCGAGCCGGACGGCCTCTGGTACGACATCCACGGCGCCATGACCGTGGAGGGCATCGACGACGCCGAGGCGGTGCTGCTGGAGCGCATCCGCGCCACCGTCGGCCCCGATGTGATCATCTCCACCTCGATGGACCTGCACGGCAACGTCTCCCGCGAACTCGCGCACGGCAGCGACCTGATCACCTGCTACCGGATGGCCCCGCACGAGGACCACATGGAGACCAAGGAGCGGGCCGTCCGCAACCTGGTGGACCTGCTGGTCTCCGGCGCGCCCCGCCCGGTCAAGGCCTGGGTGCCGGTGCCGGTGCTGCTGGCCGGCGAGCAGACCTCCACCCGGATCGAGCCGGCCAGGAGCGTGTACGCGGCCGTGGACGAGGTCGAGGCCATGGACGGCGTGATCGACGCCGCGATATGGGTCGGCTACGCCTGGGCCGACGAACCGCGCAACCGCGCCGTGGTGGTGGTTACCGGCTCCGACCGGGCCGCCGTGGCGGCCGGGTCCGAGCGCCTGGCCCAAGGTTTCTGGAAGGCCCGCGACGACTTCGACTTCGTCGCCCCGACCGGCACCTTCGACGGCATCCTGGACGAGGCCCTGGCCTCCGACCAGCGCCCGTACTTCATCAGCGACACCGGGGACAACCCGACCGCCGGCGGCGCCGGCGACGTGACCTGGGGCCTGACGCGGCTGCTGACCCGCCCGGAGTTCCAGAAGGACGACGGCCCGACCGTCATCTACGCCTCGGTGCCCGGACCGGCTGCCGTCGAGACCGCCGTCGCCGCCGGTGTCGGCGCCACCGTCACGGTCACCGCCGGTGCCGAGGTGGACGACCGGCACGCGGGCCCGGTCACCCTGACCGGTGTGGTGCACGCCGTCCGGCACGGCGACCGCGACGCCGAGACCGAGGTCGTCATCCGGGTCGGCAGCGTGTACGCGATCCTCACCGGGCTGCGCAAGCCCTACCACCACGAGCACGACTTCACCGACCTGGACCTCGACCCGCGCGGCGCCGATATCGTGATCGTGAAGATCGGCTACCTGGAGCCCGAGCTCTTCGACATGTCGGTCGGCTGGAAGATGGCGCTCACCCCCGGCGGTGTGGACCAGGACCTGGTGCGCCTGGGCCACCACCGCATCCGACGCCCGATGTTCCCCTTCGACCGCGAGATGGCCGACCCGGACCTGTCGGCCCGCATCATTCCCGCCTCCGACCAGCCGCTGACCGGGGACGACGAGTGACCGCACGCCCCGCCTTGGAGATCGCCGTCACCTCACCGGCCGGCGCCCGCGCCGCCCGGGAGAACGGCGCCGACCGGGTCGAGCTCTGCGTCGCGCTGGAGTTGGGCGGCCTGACCCCGTCGGCAGCCCTGGTGGAAGCGGTCGCCGGGGAAGGGCTGCCGGTGCAGGTGCTGGTCAGATGCCGGCCCGGCGACTTCGTCCATGACGCGGAGGAGATCGCGCTGATGGCCGCCGAGGTGCGATCCGTCATCGCCTCCGGCGCCTCCGGCGTGGTGATCGGCGCGCTGACCGCCGACGGCGTCCTGGACACCGTGGCGGTCGCCCGGCTCGCCGAAGCGGCCCGTGCCTCGGGCCGCCCGGTGGACATCACCCTGCACCGCGCCATCGACCAGTCCGCCGACCCGGTGGCCACCGCCGCACTGCTGCCCTCGCTCGGCCTCACCCGGGTCCTCACCTCGGGCGGCGCCCCCACCGCGGCCGAGGGGCTGGAGGCGATCGCCGCGATGGCCATCGCCGCACCCGGGGTGCAGGTGATGGCCGGCGGCGGGGTGCGCCCCGCCGACATCCCGGCCCTGACCTCTGCCGGAGCCGCCGCCGTCCACCTCTCCGCCAAGACCAGGGCGCTGCCCCGGCGTGGCGGCGGCTGGGTACCGCTCGGCGCCGGTGGTGCGTCGGCCGAGCAGGACACCCATTTCGTCACCGATCCCGAAGTGGTGGCCGAGGCGCGGCGCGCGGTGGCGGCACAGGGCTGAGAGGAGCTCACCCGTCATCCCCGGCGGAACAGCGCGCGGCGTCGGACGAGGTGCGACGCAAGGCGGAGGAGCGTCCTCATACCGGGTTCGTTCGGGCGTTCCGGGAACGCATCGAGCTTTCGTGGGCACGGGTTCGTTCGTTGCGGATCGGCGGCACGGCGAAGACGTCGATCCGGGACGCGGACCCGTAGCTGCGGGACGGATACGGGCACGGCCACCGAACCGGCCGTGCCCGGCCTTCGCCGGGCCAAGGTTCGCGGGGCGACTGCCCGGAGATGTCCCGGAGTCGGCCGGCGCCGTGAGTTGCGCGCTTCCCCGGGTGCCGGTGCGCCGGCCTGCGGACCGGGGGCTGCCGCTCGCAGAGGATTGCAGCGACTCCGCCGACGAATGATCCCGGCCGCCCCGCGACCCTTCTGCGACGATGCCAAGCGAGGGGAGGGCGACCACGAAAGGATCGTTATGTGTGGAATCGTCGGGTACGTCGGTGGGCAGTCCGCGCTTGATGTTGTCGTCGCGGGACTGAAGCGCCTCGAATACCGCGGGTACGACTCCGCGGGTGTCGCCGTTCTCGCGGACGGCGGGCTCGCCTCCACGAAGAAGGCCGGCAAACTCGTCAATCTGGAGAAGGCGCTGGTCGAACAGCCCCTTCCGGCCGGGACCACCGGGATCGGGCACACCCGGTGGGCCACCCACGGCGGGCCCACCGACGCCAACGCCCATCCGCACCTCGACAACGCGGGCCGCGTCGCCGTCGTGCACAACGGAATCATCGAGAACTTCGCCGGGCTGCGCGCCGAACTCGCCGAGCGCGGGCATGATCTGGCGTCCGAGACCGACACCGAGGTCGTCGCCCATCTGCTCGCCGAGGCGTACTCGTCGACCGGTGACCCGGCAGAGGCGATGCGACAGGTCTGCCGGCAGCTCGAAGGGGCGTTCACCCTGGTTGCCGTGCATGCCGACGAGCCGGATGTGGTGGTGGGAGCCCGGCGGAACTCACCGCTCGTGGTCGGGGTCGGGGAGGGGGAGGCGTTCCTGGCGTCCGATGTGGCCGCGTTCATCGCGCACACCCGGTCCGCGATCGAGCTGGGGCAGGATCAGGTCGTCGAGCTGCGCCGGGAGTCCGTCACGGTCACCGACTTCGACGGGCAGCCCGCCGAGGTCCGTAAGTACCACGTGGACTGGGACGCCTCCGCCGCCGAGAAGGGTGGCTACGACTACTTCATGCTCAAGGAGATCGCCGAGCAGCCGAAGGCCGTGGCCGACACACTCCTCGGGCGGATCGACGGCTCGGGCGCGCTCCACCTCGACGAGGTGCGCATCGCGCCGAGCGTGCTCCGGGAGGTCGACAAGGTCGTCGTCGTGGCCTGCGGGACCGCCTACCACGCCGGGATGATCGCCAAGTACGCCATCGAGCACTGGACCAGGCTGCCCTGCGAGACGGAGCTCGCCAGCGAGTTCCGGTACCGCGACCCGATCCTCGACCAGCGCACCCTCGTCATCGCGATCTCCCAGTCCGGCGAGACGATGGACACGCTGATGGCGCTGCGGCACGCCCGCGAGCAGGGGGCGAAGGTCCTCGCCATCTGCAATACGAACGGGTCGACCATTCCGCGCGAGTCCGACGCGGTGCTGTACACGCACGCCGGTCCGGAGGTCGCCGTCGCCTCGACCAAGGCGTTCCTGACGCAGCTCGTCGCCTGCTACCTCGTCGCCCTGTATCTCGGCCAGACCCGCGGTACGAAGTGGGGCGACGAGATCCGGACCGTCGTCCGGCAGCTCTCCGAGGTCCCCGGGCAGGTCGAACGGGTCCTGGAGACCATGGAGCCGGTGCGCGCGCTGGCCCGTTCGCTCGCGCACAAGGACACCGTCCTCTTCCTGGGGCGCCACGTCGGTTATCCGGTCGCCCTCGAAGGGGCGTTGAAGCTCAAGGAACTCGCCTACATGCACGCCGAGGGCTTCGCCGCCGGCGAGCTCAAGCACGGGCCGATCGCACTGATCGAGGACGATCTGCCGGTCGTCGTGGTCGTGCCGTCGCCGCGCGGGCGTTCGGTGCTCCACGAAAAGATCGTGTCGAACATCCAGGAGATCCGGGCCCGCGGAGCCCGCACCATCGTCATCGCCGAGGAGGGCGACGAGGCGGTCGTTCCGTACGCCGATCATCTGATCTGGATCCCCGCTGCGCCTACGCTGCTTCAGCCGCTGGTGGCGACCGTGCCCCTGCAGGTATTCGCCTGCGAACTGGCCACCGCCCGCGGCAACGAGGTGGACCAGCCGCGCAATCTGGCGAAGTCCGTGACCGTCGAGTGAGTCGAAGAATGAGTGAGTGAGCGCGTGATCATCGGGGTCGGGATCGATGTGGCGGAGATCGAACGGTTCGGTGCGGCGCTGGAGCGTACGCCGCATCTGGCGCAGCGGCTTTTCCTGGAAAGGGAGTTGCTGCTGCCCAGCGGTGAACGGCGCGGTATCGCCTCGCTGGCCGCCAGGTTCGCCGCCAAGGAAGCCGTCGCGAAGGCGCTCGGCGCGCCGGGAGGGCTGCTGTGGACGGACGCCGAGGTGTACGTCGAGGACAGCGGGCGGCCCCGGCTGCGGGTCCGCGGCAGCGTCGCCGCCTGCGCTGCCGAGCGGGGCGTACGGCACTGGCACGTCTCGCTGAGCCATGATGCGGGAGTGGCGTCGGCCGTGGTGATCGCGGAAGGTTGACCGTATGCGAACTGCGTACAGCGTGAAGACCGTACGGGCCGCCGAGCGTGCCCTGATGGCACGGCTGCCGGAGGGCGCCCTGATGCAGCGGGCCGCCGCGGGACTCGCGGTGGCCTGCGGCGATCTGCTGCGGCGCAATGGCCGCGTGTACGGGTCCCGGGTCGTCCTGCTCGTCGGCAGCGGCGACAACGGCGGCGACGCGCTGTACGCGGGCGCCCGGCTGGCCCGGCGCGGCGCGGGCGTCCGCGCACTGCTGACCTCGCCGGACCGCGCCCACGAGGGCGGGGTCGCGGCGCTCCGCGCGGCGGGCGGGCTGGTGGAGGAGGCGGCGCAGGTGGGCACGGACCGGATCGGCCGCGTCGATCTGGTGGTCGACGGCATCACCGGCATCGGCGGGCGCGGCGGGCTGCGCCCGGACGCGGCCGCGCTGGTGCGCGCCTACCGGGCGACCGGGGCGCCGATTCTCGCGGTCGACCTGCCCAGCGGTGTCGAGGCGGACACCGGGGAGGTGCTCGGCGACGCCGTGCGGGCCGATGCGACGGTCACCTTCGGTACGTACAAGCCGGGGCTGCTCGTCGACCCGGCCGCCGACCTGGCGGGCGCGCTGCACCTCGTCGACATCGGGCTCGGCGACGAGCTGCCCGACGTACCCGATCTGGAGGCGCTGCAGTACGCCGATGTCGCCGCGCTGCTGCCGGTTCCCGGCAGCGAGAGCGACAAGTACCGGCGTGGCGTCGTCGGCATCGTCGCCGGCTCCGCGCGGTATCCGGGCGCGGCGGTGCTCGCCGTCGGCGGGGCGCTGCGGGGCGGTGCGGGCGCGGTCCGGTACGTCGGGCCGGGCGCCGGTGCCGTGATCGCCCGGCACCCGGAGACCCTGGTCCACACGGGCCCGCCGTCGAAGGCGGGACGGGTGCAGGCGTGGGTCGTCGGACCCGGGCTCGGGGACGGTACGGACGCCGTCTCGGCGGTCGCCGACGTGCTGGACGCCGAGGTTCCGGTACTTGTCGACGCGGACGGGCTGCGGCTGCTCGACGCCGCCGTCGTGCGGTCGCGCACCGCACCGACGGTGCTCACCCCGCACGCCGGGGAGGCCGCGGCGCTGCTCGGCGTCCCGCGCGAGGCGGTCGAGGGTGAACGGCTCGCCGCCGTCCGGGAGCTGGCCGCCCGCTACCGCTCCACCGTGCTGCTCAAGGGGTCGACGACCCTGGTCGCCGACGGCACGGGACGTGCTCCCGTACGGGTCAATCCGACCGGCACCTCCTGGCTGGCCACGGCGGGCAGCGGCGACGTCCTCTCCGGGCTGACCGGTTCCCTGCTGGCCGCGGGTCTCGACCCGCGCGACGCCGCCTCCGCCGGCGCCTACCTGCACGGCCTCGCCGCCCGCCACGCCTCGGACGGCGGTCCGGTCTCCGCCCAGGACGTCGCGGACGCGGTCCCCGTGGCGTGGCGTGACGTGCGGGCCTGAGAGATCCTGGGCAGCGGACACGGAACCGCGCAGGAGAGCCGGTGAGGAGTGGTCGACGGTGGGCAGCGACTCCGTACGCGTACGCCGGGTGTACGACCCGCAGGAGGACGGTGACGGGACCCGCGTCCTCGTGGACCGGCTCTGGCCCCGGGGCGTCGCCAAGGACCGGGTACGGATCGACAGGTGGCTGAAGGACCTCACCCCGTCGAACGAACTCCGCTCCTGGTACCACGAGGACCGCAGCGGCACCCGGTACGACGACTTCGTGGACCGCTACCGTGCCGAACTCGCCGACCCCTCCCACGCGGCCGCGGTGCGGGAGCTGGTCGAGCTGGTCCGCGCGGGCGGGTCGGTGACCCTCGTCACAGCGGTGAAGGACGTCCCGCACAGCCATGTCCCGGTCCTCGTCGACCACGTGGAACATGAGCTGCGCCATCGGTGACATCAGCGGGCTCGCGACCGCTGCCGCCACCGGTGACGCGCCCCGGGCCGTCCGCCGGGATCATGCCGGACCCCGCGAGCCCGGCATGATCCGAAAGAAAGGCGCTGACCGGACCCGGCACCCGGGGGTCCTGCGGTGTGCCTCTGAGAGACTGGGCGCGATGAACGAGACAGCGTCCTTGAGAGCCCGAGCCGAGATCGACCTCGCAGCACTGCGCGCCAACGTGCGTGTTCTGCGTGCCCGGGCGGCCGGCGCGCAACTCATGGCCGTCGTCAAATCCGATGCGTACGGGCACGGGGCGGTGCCCTGTGCCAGGGCCGCGCTCCAGGCCGGGGCGACCTGGCTCGGCACCGCGACCCCGCACGAGGCGCTCGCCCTGCGCGCCGCCGGGCTCGGCGGCCGGGTGATGTGCTGGCTGTGGACACCGGGCGGCCCCTGGCGCGAGGCGATCGAGGCCGACATCGATGTGTCGGTCAGCGGCATGTGGGCGCTGCGCGAGGTCGTCGCCGCGGCCCGGGAGGCCGGACGGCCGGCCCGTATCCAGCTCAAGGCCGACACGGGACTGGGACGCAACGGCTGCCAGCCCGCCGACTGGCCCGAACTGGTCTCCGCCGCCCGCACCGCCGAGGGCGAGGGCACGGTGAAGGTCACCGGCCTCTGGTCCCACTTCGCCTGCGCCGACGAGCCCGGCCATCCGTCGATCGCCGCCCAGCTGGCGGTGTACCGCGACATGGTCGCGCACGCGGAGAAGGCGGGCGTCGAACCCGAGGTGCGGCACATGGCCAACTCCCCGGCGACGCTGACGATCCCCGAGTCGCACTTCGACCTCGTGCGGACCGGCATCGCCATGTACGGCATCTCGCCCAGCCCGGAGCTGGGCACCCCGGCCGACTTCGGGCTGCGCCCCGTGATGACGCTCGCCGCGTCGGTCGCCCTGGTCAAGCAGGTGCCGGCCGGACACGGCATCAGCTACGGGCACCACTACACGACGTCCGCCGAGACGACACTCGGCCTGATCCCGCTCGGCTACGCGGACGGCATCCCGCGCCATGCCTCCGGGCGCGGCCCGGTCCTGGTCGGCGGCGCCCGGCGACGGGTCGCGGGCCGGGTGGCCATGGACCAGTTCGTGGTCGATCTCGACGGGGACACCGTCGAGGTGGGCAGCGACGCGGTGCTGTTCGGCCCGGGGGACCGGGGCGAGCCGAGCGCCGAGGACTGGGCGGAGGCGGCCGGCACGATCGCGTACGAGATCGTCACCCGCATCGGCGGCCGTGTGCCGCGCATCTATCTGAACGAGATCCCGACCGGTTCTCTCTGATCCGCTCTGTCCTGCACGTCCTGACCTGACCTGACGGACAACGACCGACGAGGAGCACGGCACGGTGAGCGAGATCAGCGCGGGGGACGCGATGGCGACGGCCGCTTCGGCGGTCGGCTGGCGCCGGGCGGGCATCGCCGGAGCCGCCATAGGCGTGATCGCCGCCGGGGCGGCGGCCGGTGTCGCGGTCGAGCGGATGACCGTCGGCCGGGGCATGCGCAGGCGGGCCAGGCTGGCGCTGGACGCCTCGGGGCCGTACGGCTCGCTGCGCGGCATGCCCGGCCGGGCCGCCGCCGACGACGGCACCGAGCTGTACTACGAGACCGACGAGGTCGGACCGGACGGCGGTGCGGGCGCGGGCGCCGGCCCGGGGGCGGGCTCCGGGCCCGCCGGTACCGGACCGCGCCGACGCCGTCTTTTCGGCCGCAAGGTCCCCGGGCCCGTCACCGTCGTCTTCAGCCACGGCTACTGCCTCAGCCAGGACTCCTGGCACTTCCAGCGGGCGGCGCTGCGCGACCTGGTGCGCACCGTGCACTGGGACCAGCGCAGCCACGGCCGGTCCGAGCGCGGCCGGGCCCAGGCGCAGGGCGTGACGGTCGGGATCGACCAGCTCGGCCGCGATCTGAAGGCGGTCATCGACGCGGCGGCCCCCGAGGGGCGGCTGGTACTGGTCGGGCACTCGATGGGCGGCATGACGATCATGGCGCTCGCCGAGCAGTACCCGCAGCTGATCCGGGAGCGGGTCGCCGCCGTCGCCTTCGTCGGTACGTCGAGCGGGAAGCTCGGCGAGGTCAGTTTCGGGCTGCCGGTCGCGGGTGTGAACGCCGTGCGGCGGGTGCTGCCCGGGGTGCTGAGGGCGCTCGGCTCACAGGCCGAGCTGGTGGAGCGGGGGCGGCGGGCGACCGCCGATCTCTTCGCCGGGCTCATCAAGCGGTACTCGTTCAGTTCCCGGGACGTGGACCCGGCGGTCGAGCGGTTCGCCGAGCGGCTCATCGAGTCCACACCGATCGACGTGGTCGCGGAGTTCTACCCGGCCTTCACCGAGCACGACAAGAGCACGGCGCTGCCCGCGTTCCGGGACGTGCCGGTGCTGATCCTGGCGGGCGACAAGGACCTGGTGACACCCAGCTCGCACAGCGAGGCGATCGCCGACCAGCTGCCGGACGCGGAGCTTGTCATCGTGCCGGACGGCGGGCATCTGGTGATGCTGGAGCACCCGGAGACGGTGACCGACCGGCTGGCGGACCTGCTGGTACGGATCGGAGCCGTACCGGCAGCGGCTAACGTTGGCGGGCATGGAAGCACCGCACAACAGCCCGGCAGCTGAAACCGCGCACACCCCGGCGGTCATGACCGCACAGGCCCAGGTCACCGCCCGTTTCGATGTCACGTCGGCCGAACAGATGCAGGCGCTGGGCCGCCGCCTCGCCGGTCTGCTGCGCCCCGGCGACCTCGTGATGCTCAGCGGCGAGCTCGGCGCCGGGAAGACGACACTGACCCGGGGGCTCGGCGAGGGTCTCGGGGTGCGCGGCGCCGTCACCTCCCCCACCTTTGTGATCGCCCGCGTCCACCCGTCCCTGAGCGGCGGTCCGGCGCTCGTCCATGTGGACGCGTACCGGCTGGGCGGCGGCCTCGACGAGATGGAGGACCTGGACCTCGATGTGTCGCTGCCGGAGTCGGTGGTGGTCGTGGAGTGGGGCGACGGCAAGGTCGAGGAGCTCTCGGACGACCGGCTGCAGGTGGTGATCCACCGCGCGGTCGGGGACACGGACGACGAACGGCGCTCGGTCACGCTGGTCGGGATCGGGGAGCGCTGGTCAGGACTGGGGACGGCGCTGGAAGCCGGCCGCTGAGAGCATCGACACGTTTCCGACAGGCTGTCGGCAAAATGTTGCGCGGGGTGGGCCGGGCGTGGTCACATGGATGCCGAGAGCGGGTTAGGTCTGCCTAACCACGCCTTCCACCGGAGCCCAGGAGGCATCCATGCCGACGCCCGAGCGTGAAGCGCAGCCGCAGCCGCCAGAGACGTCCGCGGTGTCGATGAAGGATCTGCTGGCGGCCTGCGCCGCGGCGACCGCGGTCTCGACCCCGCCGTCGGAGGAACAGCAGGAGCGGCACGAGCCCCAGGGGCAGCAGGGGTCCCAGGGGTGCGACGAGAAGCGCGACGCCGCCTGAGGTCCTTCGTTCGGATCGGGCCGGGTCGAGGAGCGGCCCGCCGCGGAGCGGTCGGCGTCGCCTCGGTGCATGCGGCCGCAAGGCGCAGGAAGAGGCCCACGCGAAGGGCGTCCCCCGATGTGTCGACGGCCCTCGGGGGCCGTGGGGGAGTCGGCGACCGGGGACGAACAACGCCGCCCGACCCGGACGGAAGGCCCCGGGCCGCCCGTCCCCGGTGGCGTCAGGGGACGACGACCACCTTGGCGCCGACCGTCGCGAACTTCCACATCGCGTCGCCGTCCGCGCGCTTCATCCGTACCCCGCCGGTCTTCAACGTCGGGTCCGGGCTCTCCATCGAGCCGTCCTGTGCCGCGCTGAACCCCACGGGCACATCCCCGTCGGCCATCGCGAACCGCACCACGTGCTCGATCAGCACCCCGTCCGAGCCCTTGATCGAGCCCGAGCGCGAACCCACCCTGTAGACCCCGGGCCGCGGGCTCAGGGCACTCGGCATGACGGCGAAGGTCCGGGTCACCTTCCCCTGCGCGTCGACCAGCCACACACGGCGGTCGCCCAGCGCGTACACCACCCTCGCCCCGGTCCCGGATTCGGCGGGAAGCGCGGTCGGACGCTCCTTGTCCTTCGGCTTGTCGTGGCCGACGGCGGGGGCGCTGCTGGACGCCTCCGGTTTGGGGACGGCGACGGAGTCGGGGGCGTTCGCCGATGCCTGGTAGGCCAGGAAGCCGACCGCGACGAGCGCCGCCGCGGTGAGCCCGGCCACGATTCCCGAGCTGCCCCTTGCCACCGTGCGTGCCCCTTTCGCCGACGTCCGTATGTCGTACAAGCGTTTACGTCGTACCCGCGTCTACCCGGTGACGGTAGCAGCAGGGGCCGGTGGGAACGGGATGCCGTACGGGGCGCCATGGAGCCGTCGGCGGAGCCGTAGGCTGTTTGCGTGCTCTTGCTCGCCGTGGATACCGCCACCCCCGCCGTCACCGTCGCCCTGCACGACGGGAACTCCGTCGTCGCCGAGTCGGGCCAGGTCGATGCCCGAAGGCACGGGGAGCTGCTGCTGCCCGCCGTCGACCGGGTCCTCGCCGAGGCCGGGGTGAAGCTCGACGCCGTGACCGGCGTGGTCGTGGGCGTCGGCCCCGGTCCGTACACCGGTCTGCGGGTCGGTCTTGTGACGGCCGCGACGTTCGGCTCGGCGCTCTCCGTGCCGGTCCACGGGCTGTGCACGCTGGACGGTCTCGCGTACGCCGCCGGGCAGGGCGGACTGGAGGGCCCGTTCGCCGTGGCGACGGACGCCCGCCGCAAGGAGGTCTACTGGGCGCGGTACGAGGATCCCCGTACCCGCGTCGGTGAACCCGCCGTCGACCGGCCCGCCGACATCGCCGAGCAGCTCGCCGGGCTCCCGGTGGTCGGGGCGGGCGCGGCGCTCTACCCCGACGCGTTCCCGGACGCCCGCGGTCCCGAGCACGTCAGCGCCGGGGCGCTCGCGGCGCTGGCCGCCGAGCGGCTCGCCGCGGGAGCGGAGCTGCTGCCGCCGCAGCCGCTGTATCTCCGCCGGCCCGACGCCCAGGTCCCGAAGAACTACAAGGTGGTCACCCCGAAGTGACGAGCCCGACTGCCGTGCTGCGTGAGATGCGCTGGTGGGACATCGACCCGGTGCTGCAGCTCGAACACGAGCTGTTCCCGGAGGACGCCTGGTCGGCCGGCATGTTCTGGTCCGAGCTGGCGCACGCCCGCGGGCCGCAGGCCACCCGCCGCTATGTCGTCGCCGAGGCCCCGGACACCGGACGCATCGTCGGATACGCGGGACTCGCCGCCGCCGGTGACCTCGCCGACGTCCAGACGATCGGCGTCACCCGCGACCACTGGGGCGGCGGGCTGGGCTCCGAGCTCCTCACCGATCTGCTGAAGCACGCCACGGCCTTCGAGTGCGCGGAGGTGCTCCTCGAAGTCCGGGTCGACAACACGCGTGCGCAGAAGCTGTACGAACGCTTCGGCTTCGAACCGATCGGCTTCCGCCGCGGCTACTACCAGCCGGGCAACATCGACGCACTCGTCATGCGCCTCCACGTACAAGAACCCGCACCAGAGCACGTACAGGAAACTGGGACTGACTGATGGCTGACGAACCGCTCGTACTCGGCATCGAGACCTCCTGCGACGAGACCGGCGTCGGCATCGTCCGCGGGACGACGCTGCTCGCGGACGCCGTCGCGTCCAGCGTCGACACCCACGCCCGCTTCGGCGGTGTCGTCCCGGAGATCGCCTCCCGCGCGCACCTGGAGTCGATGGTCCCCACCATCGAACGCGCGCTGAAGCAAGCGGGCATCAGCGCCCGCGACCTCGACGGCATCGCCGTCACCGCCGGTCCCGGGCTGGCGGGCGCGCTGCTCGTCGGCGTCTCGGCGGCGAAGGCGTACGCGTACGCCCTGAACAAGCCGCTGTACGGGGTGAACCACCTCGCCTCGCACATCTGCGTCGACCAGCTGGAGCACGGCCCGCTGCCCGAGCCGACGATGGCGCTGCTGGTCAGCGGTGGCCACTCCTCGCTGCTGCTCGCGCCGGACATCACCAACGACGTACGGCCTCTGGGCGCGACCATCGACGACGCGGCGGGCGAGGCGTTCGACAAGATCGCCCGGGTGCTGAACCTCGGCTTCCCCGGCGGCCCGGTCATCGACCGGCTGGCGAAGGAGGGCGATCCGAAGGCGATCGCGTTCCCGCGCGGACTGAGCGGCTCGCGCGACCCCGCGTACGACTTCTCCTTCTCCGGTCTGAAGACGTCCGTCGCCCGCTGGATCGAGGCGAAGCGGGCCGCGGGCGAGGAGGTGCCGGTACGGGACGTGGCGGCGTCCTTCCAGGAGGCCGTCGTCGATGTGCTCACCCGGAAGGCCGTCCGGGCCTGCAAGGACGAGGGCGTCGATCACCTGATGATCGGCGGTGGCGTCGCGGCCAACTCGCGGCTGCGGGCGCTCGCCGCGGAGCGCTGCGAGCGGGCCGGTATCCGGCTGCGGGTGCCGCGGCCCGGACTGTGCACGGACAACGGGGCGATGGTCGCGGCGCTGGGCGCCGAGATGGTGGCGCGCAACCGTTCCGCGTCCGATCTGGAACTGTCGGCGGACTCGTCGCTGCCGGTGACGGACACGCATGTGCCGGGCAGCGCGCACGACCACGACCATGTGCACGAGATCAGCAAGGACAACCTCTACTCATGACCGTCGCCCTCATGTGGGAGGCCCGGGCCGTGGACGGCCGGGGCGCCGAACTGCTGGAGTGGGCCCGGGCGCGCACCGGTGAGCTGGCGACCGAGCCGCTGCGGTACGAGCTGCTGCGCGCCCCGCAGGACCGGGTGCTGGTCATCACCTGGTGGGAGGCGGCATACGGCGCCGAGCTGCCCGAGCTGCCCGAACCCGCAGCCGAGTTGATCACCAGGCAGGTGCACCGATGGCGGTTCGAGGTGGCCGGCGGCTCCGCCGGCGGAACATGAGAAAACTCAAGGGTTCCTGAGATTTTCCGAAGGAAAACCGAACAACGGTTCCCGCCGTAATAATTCGGACCTACGTTCCTCGACGTGACCCGAGAGAAGAGACGCCGCCCCCGCGCGCTCAGGGCGGCCGCCGCGGTGATCGGCTGCGCGCTGGTCCTCGCCGCGGCCGGAGCGGGGTGGGCGTACTGGCACCTGAACCAGAACATCCGCAGCGTGGACATCGACAACGCGCTGGGCGACAACCGCCCGGCCCGTGCGCCCACCACCGTCCCGAGCACGACGCCGTCCGCCTCCGCGTCCCCGCTGCCCGTCGGTGCGCTGAACATCCTGGTCCTCGGTTCGGACTCGCGCACCGGCGCGAAGAACGCCGCGCTCGGCGGCGGTGACAGCGCCGGCGCCCGCTCCGACACGGCGATGGTCGTCCACCTGAACGCCGACCGCACGAAGGCCATCGTCGTCAGCATCCCCCGCGACACCCTGGTGACCCGCCCCTCGTGCCCGGTCTCCTCGGGCGGTACGACCCCCACGGCGTACAACGTCATGTTCAACAGCGCGTACTCGGTGGGCGGTCCGGTCTGCGCCGTCACGACGGTGGAGCGGCTCACCGGCGTCCGGATGGACCACTACATCGAGATCGACTTCTCCGGCTTCGCCGACCTCGTCGACGCGCTGGGCGGGGTGACCGTCACCACGGCCCAGGACATCGATGACGACCGCAGCCATCTCCACCTCGACGCGGGCACGCACCGGCTCGACGGCACCGAGGCCCTGGCATTCGCCCGCACCCGCCACGGCATCGGCGACGGCAGCGACCTCGGCCGGATCGAGCTCCAGCAACAACTCGTCCAGGCACTGCTGAAGGAGGTCCGGGACACGAACCTGCTGACCGGCGCGGCCGGCCTGTACAAGGTGGCGGACGCGGTCACCGGCAGCCTCACCACGGACACCGGACTCGACTCGCTCGGCGAGCTGAGCAGCCTCGCGCAGAGCCTGCGGAACATCCCCTCGAGCGGGCTGAGGACGGTCACCATGCCCGTCGTCACCGCCCCGTCCGACCCCAACCGGGTGGTGGCGCGGGAACCGGCCGCGAGCGAGCTGTGGGCGTCCCTGCGGTAGTCCGGAAAAGTCTCCCGGAAATTTCTTCAACTTCTTCGGGGGAGTGTGTCGATTGCGGCGTCTCCCGTTCGACGCAAGGGTGAGAGGCAGGGAAAGCCCCCGCCCTCCCGCACCGAGGAGTCACCATGCCGCGCTTCCTGTCGATGATCCGCATCGATGAGCAGAACCTCCCCTCCGAGGTCCCCGACCCCGACTTCGAGGCGCGCATGGGCGCGCTGTTCGAGGAGATCACCAAGGCCGGGGTCATGCTGGAGACCGCCGGGCTCACCCCCACCTCGCAGGGGACCCGGGTCACCTGGGAGGGCGGCAAGCTGAGCTACACCGACGGGCCCTTCACCGAGACGAAGGAAGTCGTCGGCGGCTACGCCATCACCCAGTGCAAGGACATGGCCGAGGCGCTGGAGTGGACCAAGCGGTTCCTGGAGATTCACCCGAAGAACTGGACCGTCACCTCCGAGGTCCGCGAGATCGCCGAGAGCTGAGGGCCTGGTGCACGACAGGGAGTGGACGCCGGGAGCCCGCTCGCTGTCGTGCACCAGGTCGTAGGGGCTGTCCCGGGCCGCGTTTGCTGCGCCGCGGTACGGCTGCTCTGATGGGTGGCCGTGACGGAAGCAAGCGCGACGCAGGCGGTCGAGGCGGTATTCAGGATCGAGTCCGCGCGGATCATCGCCGGTGTCACCCGCATCGTGCGGGATGTCGGCATCGCCGAGGAGCTCGCGCAGGACGCTCTGGTCGCCGCGCTGGAGCAGTGGCCGGAGTCGGGTGTCCCGGACAGACCGGGCGCCTGGCTCATGGCCACCGCCAAGCACCGCGCGATCGATCTCGTACGCCGCAAGGAGACGTACGCGCGGAAGCTGGCCGAGGTCGGGCGGAGCCTGGAGGACGTCCCGCCGCCCGAGCCGGGAGACTTCGACAGCATCGAGGACCCCCACCACATCGACGACGACCTGCTGCGGCTGATCTTCACCGCCTGCCACCCCGTGCTGTCGACCGAGGCCCGGATCGCGCTCACCCTGCGGCTGCTCGGCGGACTCACCACCGACGAGATCGCCCGGGCCTTTCTGGCGTCCGAGCCGACCGTCGCCCAGCGCATCGTCCGCGCGAAGCGCACCCTGGGCCGGGCGGGCGTTCCCTTCGAAGTGCCGTACGGCCCCGAGCGTGCGGCCCGGCTCGCCTCCGTCCTCGAAGTCATCTATCTGATCTTCAACGAGGGTTATTCGGCCACCGCGGGCGACGACTGGCTGCGCCCGGCGCTCTGCGAGGACGCGCTGCGGCTGGCCCGGGTGCTGGCCGGACTGATGGACAGGGAACCCGAAGTGCACGGCCTGGTGGCCCTGTTGGAACTCCAGGCGTCCCGCATCGCGGCCAGGACCGGGCCGGACGGTGCGCCCGTGCTGCTCGCCGACCAGAACCGGTCCCGCTGGGACCGGCTGCTGATCCGGCGCGGATACGCGGCCCTGGAGCGGGCGAACGCGGCGGGCGACACCCCGGGCCCCTACGCCCTGCAGGCCGCGATCGCCGCGTGCCACGCCCACGCGGTGACGTACGAGGAGACGGACTGGGCGGTCATCGCCACGCTCTACGGGCTGCTGCTGGAGGCGGCCCCGTCGCCGGTCGTCGCGCTGAACCGGGCGGTCGCCGTCTCGATGGCGCAGGGGCCGGAGGCGGGGCTCGTGCTGGTCGACGCCCTGGCCGGGGACCCGGCGCTGAAGGCGTACCACCTGCTGCCGAGTGTGCGCGGCGATCTGCTGGCGCGGCTGGGGCGCACGGGCGAGGCACGCGCGGAGTTCCTGCGGGCGGCGGACCTGACCCGTAACGCGCGCGAGCGGGCGCTGCTGCTGGCCCGGGCGGAAAAGGAATCCGGCGCGGAGCGATGAGTTTCCGCGGCCCGTCCGGTCCACCTTGCACAGTCAATGTCCGTACGGACAGCCGAGGAGCAGACCATGCAGAAGATCAGGACCTTCCTGTGGTTCGACAGCCAGGCCGAGGAGGCCGCGCACTTCTACGTCTCCGTCTTCGGCGGCGACTCGAAGGTGCTCGGCGTGTCGCACTACACCGAGTCGTCGCCCGGCGAGCCGGGCACCGTCATGACCGTCGACTTCCGGCTGGCCGGCCAGGAGTACGTGGCGCTCAACGGCGGTCCGCAGTTCCCGTTCACCGAGGCGATCTCGCTCGCCGTCGACTGCGAGACGCAGGCGGAAGTCGACGAGCTGTGGGACAGGCTCACCGACGGCGGCGAGGAGAGCCAGTGCGGCTGGCTCAAGGACAAGTACGGGCTGTCCTGGCAGATCGTTCCGCGCGGGCTGTCCGAGGCGCTCTCCCACCCGGACCAGGCCAAGGCGGACCGGGCCATGAAGGCCATGCTCGGCATGAAGAAGCTCGACATCGAGGCTCTGCGCAACGCGTGACGGCGTGCGTGCCGCCCGGCCGATGCGGACCCGGCCCGGTGGGCCGGGTGTGCGTCACGTGCCTCAGGGCCACCCCGATGATCGGCAACTGACGGGCCATGGGCGGGAATCGGTCGACCGGGCTGTACGCCACTGAGGTGGCCCGGGTCGGGCGGGCGCATCGGCCGGTCCGGCAGCCTCGTCGACCGCGTGACCGGGGCGCATCGGGCGCCCGTCGCGAGAGGAGCCATCATGTCCGACCATGACGACTACAGCCCCCAGCCGGGGGCGGGCGGCGACGGCGCCGACGACTTCGAGTACGACGGCGCGGACGCCGGGTTCGACGGGTACAGCGATTACCCGGACGACCGGTCGGACAGCTGAGACCGGACGGAACGGGCGGGATCCCCGTCGCTACCGGCCCCGCCCGCCCCGTACACCGTTGCGGCCCCACCTCATCGGACGAGCGCCGTCGCGATCCCGTCGGTCGCGGCGATCAGCCACTCCGGGTCCCCGTGCAGCCGCCCCCAGTGGGCCGCCGTCACCGCACGCGCCTGTGCCCAGCGGCGCACCCGGTCGCGGTCCAGCTCGGCGGCGTCCGCGAAGAGCGAGACGCGGCGCTGCAGCGTGGCATCCAGGGTATCGAGGCGGCTGCGGAGCAGCGTGATCCCGTCGTACGCCGGGTCGCCCACCCAGCCCTTGGGGTCGATGGCCAGCCAGGGCTCGCGTGCGCCGGCGATCACGTTGCCGTAGTTCAGATCGCCGTGGACCAGGGTGTCCGGCTGCTCGCGGCCCAGTTCCCGTACGGTCGCCAGCGCCGCGTCCGTGACGTACCGAGGCAGTGGCCGGGCCAGCCGTCCGGCGTGTTCGCGCATCTCCTGCTCCCACGCGTCGGACCGGTCGGCGAGCCGGGGCAGTCCGGGCGGCGCCGGGACCGCCAGCCTGCGCACCAGACGACCGGCCGCGGTCACCGCCGCGTCGAGGTCGTCGAGACCGGCGAGGGTGCCGGGCCCGGCCCGTTCCAGCAGCATCGCGAACCGCTCGTCGTCCCGCTCGTACAGGGCGACGGCTCCGCGCCCGCGCCACACCGCGAAGGCGTCCGGCTCATGGATGTTGCCCGGGTGGGGGAACGACACCTTCAGCACGGCGCGGGACCCGTCGTACCGCCGAGCGGGAACGACGATCCCGACCTGGCCGTGCAGGACCGGTCCGGCGTCCACGGCGCAGTCCCAGCGCCGCAGCAGCTCGTCGACCAGCCCCGGCAGCGACTCCACCCAGGCCCGGCCGCGTGCGCCTTCCCGGCCGGCCGTGGTCCGCTCGAAGTCCGCCGGTATCGCGATCATCCGAACAGCCTACGCAGCGCGGCCGGTGCTGCGACCGGAAAGGTTCACCGGCTCGCACTAGCGGATCTCGCTCGTGGTCCGGCGGTAGGTCGAGCGCCGGTCCGTGATGTCCGCCCAGAGGTCCCCGTACACGTTCCTCATGACCCCCGGCTCCCGCAGGAAGTCGTGCGGAAAACCGAGCGGTACCTCGCTGGCCGCGTCGAGCCGGTGCACCGCGGCGGCGTCGAGCGCGACATCGACACCGGCGAGATTGTCGACGAGCTGGCTCACCCTGGTGGCGGCGACGATCGGGATGATGTTCCCGGGCCGCCCGCGCAGCCACGCCAGCGCCACCTGCGCCGGGCTCCAGCCGCCCTGTTCGGCGACCTCCAGCACCGCGGTGAGGACCTCCTCCTCCCGGCGATCGGCCCGGTTGTCGAAGGCGGGCGCGTCCAGCCGGCCCGTTTCGCCGCGGCGGTACTTCCCGGTGAGCTTGCCTGCGGCGAGCGGGCTCCACGCCAGCACGGCCTGGTCGAAGGCGCGGGCCTGCGGCAGCAGTTCGCGTTCCGGGGTGCGTTCCAGCAGGTTGTACCGCAGCTGAGAACCGGCGAACGAGGTCCAGCCCCGCAGCTCGGCCATGGTGTTCGCCTGCGCGATCTCCCATGCCGCCCAGTCCGACACCCCCAGATAGAGCACCTTGCCGGACCGTACGAGGTCGTCGAGGGCGCGCATGACCTCCTCGACCGGGGTGAAGTTGTCCCGTGCGTGCACCCACAGCACGTCGATGCGGTCGGTACGCAGCCGGGCGAGGCTCGCCTCCACCGACTGGACCAGGTTCTTCCGGTGGTTGCCCGCCGCGTTCGGATCGCCCGTGCGGGTGGCGCAGCTGTACTTCGTGGCGAGCACGAACCGGTCCCGGCGGCCTTGGAGCAGCTCGCCGAGGATCGTCTCCGAGCTGCCGTCGGTGTAGTTGTTGGCGGTATCGATGAAATTGCCGCCCGCGTCCGCGTACGCGTCGACGATCCGGGCGCTGGTCTCCTTGTCCGCGCCCCATCCCCAGTCCGCGCCGACGGTCATGGCGCCGAGGCTCAGCTCGCTCACCCGCAGGCCGGTCCGGCCGAACAGCGTGTACTGCACAGTGTTCTCCCTCGGTACGTGCGTGCATCCGGTCAGCCGGTCGCATTCGGACGTTACGAGCTGGAGCGCGCTTCAACGCAAGCCACGCCGAACCGTGCCCACGCCCGGTCGGTAGGCTCGGGCTCATGTCCCGCCGCGCACTGTTGCCGCCGCCCCCTCCACCCGTCGAGATACGGTCCTGGCCCGACAGGGAAGCCCTGCTCGCAGACCGGGCGTTCGTCCTCGGCGAGCTGGTCACCATGCATGTGGGGCGCGGCAGGCTGGTGCTGCTGTGGCTGTGGGGCGCCCTGTGCGCGCTCGGCTGGTCGCTGGTGGGGACCGCGATCCTGACGTTCGAGGAGTCGTACGACATCTTCGGTGCCGTCCTCGGCGTCGTCCTCGCCACCCTGGGCGCCTGCTGTGTCGTGCCGTCGGTGGTCTTCGTCGTCGTCGGTCTGCGCCGCGACCGGCAGATCCGCCGACTGCTCGACGCCTGGGGCAAGTTGGACCGCGATCCGGTCGGCGACATGCGGCTGCGGGCCTCCGGTGCGAGCCTCGCCTGGGTGCTCTCGTCGTTCGCCCTGTGTGCGGTCGGGCTGTACGCCTGCGTGGCCGTCCCGGCAGGTGCAAGGGCAGGCGAGGACACCTACGGTGCGGTCGCCCTGGTCATGGGGCTCGGGATGATCGGCTGGCTGCTCGGCCTGATCGGTGTCACCAAGGCGTTCGCGCACCGCCGTTGGGTGCTGAGAGTGCTCGTCGGGGCGCCCGGGCCCGAGCCGCTGTTCTCCGTCCGGGGCGGTGCTCACCGCTGAACCCGCCTCTATTCTGGCTGCGTAGCAGGATCCGCGCAGGGGGAGGGGTCATATGGAGTGGTACTGGTGGGTGCTCATCATCTTCTGGACCGGTGGCTTCGGATGGGCGGTCGACAACGTCCGTACGGCGCTGCGCAACCGGCACACCCGCAAGCTGGAACTGCTGGAGGCGGGCAAACAGGAACGCCTCGCCGTCGAGGCGGCGAACCGGCCGCCGGAGCCGATCTGCGGCTGCACGCACCACCTTGCCAAGCACGACAAGCAGGGCAAGTGCCATGAGCGGGTCGAGGTGCCGACGGCCTGGGACGAGAGCAAGAAGCCGGTCCGCTTCGAATCCGGGCAGTGCAACTGCCAGCAGTACGTGGGCCCGCAGCCGCTCTCCCGGGTGTACGCCGACGAACTGACCGATCTGGCCTAGTGCCCTCCCGGCACGCTTTGCCCCGTCGCGCCGCCCGGCACGCACACTCGGACGACGCTCCTCATGGGCACACGCCCTAGGAGCTCGTACGCGTGTCGGGCCGCACGGGGTGGCCGATCAGCATGGTCGGTGCCCCGGCGACGCGGGTCAGGAACACCGTTGCCGCGTTCGGTCCCTCGAGCTTCATCTTCCGGCGCAGCTCCTCCGGTTCGACGGCCGAGCCCCGCTTCTTGACGGTCAGGACGCCGACCTTCCGCTCCCGCAGCAGCGCCTTCAGCTTCTTCATGTTGAAGGGCAGTTGGTCGGTGATCTCGTACGCGGAGGTGTAGGGGGAGTCGTACGGCTCGTCGCTCGTGACGTACGCGATCGTCTCGTCGACCAGCCGGCCACCCGACCGCTCCACGACGTCGGCGACCAGATGGGCGCGGATGACGGCGCCGTCCGGCTCGTACAGATAGCGGCCCACCGGTCCGACGGGCGGCGCGGGCAGTGCGGCCGGGGCCGACAGGGTCGCGCCCGCCGGGAGCAGTGTGGCGCGGTACGAGCCCGGGGCGAACCCTTCGCCGAACCAGAGCACCGCCTCCTTCACATCGCCCGCGTCCGAGATCCACTCCGCCTCCGCCTGCGCCGGGATCGCCTCGTGCGGGATGCCGGGGGCGATCTTCAGTGCGGCACGGGGGGCCGTCAGCGCGGCGGCGGTCGCCCAGGAGAGCGGCGGCGAGTACGCCTCGGGGTCGAAGATCCTGCCGCGTCCGCCGCGCCGGGCCGGGTCGACGAAGACCGCGTCGTACGCGGACGTGTCGATCTCGGTGACATCGGCGCAGCGCACCTCGATCAGGGTGTCGAGACCGAGTGCGGCGGCATTGGCGCGGGCCACCTCGGCGGTCAGCGGGTCGCGGTCCACGGCGAGGACGGAGATGCCCGCGCGGGCGAGGGCGAGGGCGTCGCCGCCGATCCCGCAACAGAGGTCGGCGACGCTGCGTACGCCCGCTTCGGCGAAGCGTCGGGCGCGGTGGGTGGCGACCGAGGTGCGGGTCGCCTGCTCGACGCCGTTCGGGGTGAAGAACATCCGGTACGCGTCCTCGGCGCCGAACTTCGCCACCGCCCGCTGCCGCAGCCGTGCCTGCCCCAGCGCCGCCGACACCAGCGGGGCCGGATGGCTGCGGCGCAGCCGGGTCGCGGTGGCGAGCTCCTGGGAGGGGTCGTACGCCCGCAGTTCGGCGAGGAGTGCCTCGCCCTCGGGGGTGCGCAGGGCCGTGAAGGCGGCGAGCGGGTCGGTCGGATCGAAGGCGTTCACCGGCCCATTGTGAGCCAGCCGGGGGACCGCGCGGACCCGGCGGAGGTGTCGGAGCCGGTGGCCGGGCCCCCACTGGCAGTATGCGAAACCATGCAGCTTGTACGACAAAAGGAAGATTTAACCGCGCGGGGGTATGGGTCGGCCCTGATGCGGCGCGGGCCGTCATGAGGACCATCACGGACAAGGGGTACGCCGTGGCCCGGCTGGAGGACTACGCATGAGGAGGGCGCACCGGCTGCTCGCCGGCCTGCTGGCAACCGGTGCGCTCCTGACCGCCACCGCCGGGTGCGCGCAGTCGGTCGACCCGATCGAACGGCTGGGCCGGAAGGCCGCGCAGAAGGTGAGCCGCCAGCACCGGACGCCGGAGCCGGAGCCGGGACCGACTTCGGGGGCGGAGCCGGAGCGGCGGGAGGGTGTGCGGGGTGATCAGGGGGCCGCGGGGTCGACGGTCGTCGGCCCCTGCGGTCGGCCGGGTCGGCTGCCGGAGACCGGGCCCACGGGGTCGTTCTCGCCGTTGAGGCACTGGTGGCCGGACGGGCCGGAACCGTCCGGCGGAGCGGGCGCCGGTACGGGGTGCGAGCGGCGGTAGTCGACGTACCCGGTCCGCACCGTCATGACGCACGGCGCGATCGCGGCGAAGGCCTGGACCGGGCGCCCGGGGCCGGTTCGCGCGCAGCGGTGCGACGCCGATCGCGACGACCGCCGGGGCGGGCACCCCGAATGCGATCACGGCCCGGTTCGTCGGCGGTTGGTTCGGCCGCCTCGGGCGGGTCGGCGCAGGAGGCGGCCCGGCCCGCCCCGGCCGTACGGAACGTGACGGTCGCGCAGACCGCTGCCCGGCGCCGCCGGGGGCGGAACCGGAGCGATGTCGAGACCTGCCCCGGCAGCCGACGCCGACGCGGGGGCGTGACGACCGGCATCTCCCCGCCGTCGCACGGAACGGCGCGGTCCGTCCCCGCGTTCCCCGTACGTCGACCCGTCGGGACAGCCCGGTGCGGTGACGCCACGATCGCACTGAATTGGCACTCCGCTTGACCGAGTGCTAATCGCGGTCATAGTGTCAGCTCTGGCACTCCCCGCTGGAGAGTGCCAGCAGTACTGTGCGACCGGCAGGTCCGGCACCCGCGACGACGGACCCATCTGATCGCCACCCCAGACAGTTAACCCCGCAGTTAACCCCGAGATCTCCGAAGGGGGAGGCCGGATCGTGACGACCACCAGCTCCAAGGTTGCCATCAAGCCGCTTGAGGACCGCATTGTGGTCCAGCCGCTCGACGCCGAGCAGACCACGGCCTCTGGCCTGGTCATCCCGGACACCGCCAAGGAGAAGCCCCAGGAGGGCGTCGTCCTGGCCGTGGGCCCGGGTCGCTTCGAGAACGGCGAGCGCCTGCCGCTCGACGTCAAGACCGGTGACATCGTGCTGTACAGCAAGTACGGCGGCACCGAGGTGAAGTACAACGGCGAGGAGTACCTCGTCCTCTCGGCTCGCGACGTGCTCGCGATCATCGAGAAGTAATTCACACACGTTTGCTTCCGTTCTGCGCCCCTGGTCCCCTGCGAGATAACAAGCCGGGCGGTCAGGGGCGCAGTTCGTTCGAGAGGACAGTTCAGCTCCCATGGCGAAGATTCTGAAGTTCGACGAGGACGCCCGTCGCGCCCTTGAGCGCGGCGTCAACAAGCTTGCCGACACGGTCAAGGTGACGATCGGCCCCAAGGGCCGCAACGTCGTCATCGACAAGAAGTTCGGCGCTCCCACCATCACCAACGACGGTGTCACCATCGCGCGCGAGGTCGAGCTCGACGACCCGTACGAGAACCTCGGTGCCCAGCTGGTGAAGGAGGTGGCGACCAAGACCAACGACGTAGCGGGTGACGGCACCACCACCGCCACCGTGCTCGCCCAGGCGCTCGTCCGCGAGGGCCTGCGCAATGTCGCCGCGGGTGCTTCCCCGGCCGCCCTGAAGAAGGGCATCGACGCCGCGGTCAAGGCTGTGTCCGAGGAGCTCCTCGCGACCGCCCGCCCGATCGACGACAAGTCCGACATCGCCGCCGTGGCCGCGCTCTCCGCGCAGGACTCGCAGGTCGGCGAGCTCATCGCGGACGCGATGGACAAGGTCGGCAAGGACGGTGTCATCACCGTCGAGGAGTCCAACACCTTCGGTCTGGACCTCGAGTTCACCGAGGGCATGGCCTTCGACAAGGGTTACCTGTCCCCGTACATGGTGACCGACCAGGAGCGTATGGAGGCCGTCCTCGACGACCCGTACATCCTGATCCACCAGGGCAAGATCGGCTCGATCCAGGAGCTGCTCCCGCTGCTGGAGAAGGTCATCCAGGCCGGTGGCTCCAAGCCGCTGCTGATCATCGCCGAGGACGTCGAGGGCGAGGCCCTGTCGACCCTGGTCGTCAACAAGATCCGTGGCACCTTCAACGCCGTCGCGGTGAAGGCCCCGGGCTTCGGTGACCGCCGCAAGGCCATGCTCGGCGACATCGCCACCCTCACCGGTGCGACCGTCATCGCCGAGGAGGTCGGCCTCAAGCTCGACCAGGCCGGTCTGGACGTGCTGGGCACCGCCCGCCGTGTCACCGTCTCCAAGGACGACACGACCATCGTGGACGGCGGCGGCGAGCCCGGCGACGTCAAGGGCCGGGTCAACCAGATCAAGGCCGAGATCGACGCCACCGACTCCGACTGGGACCGCGAGAAGCTCCAGGAGCGCCTCGCGAAGCTGGCCGGCGGCGTGTGCGTGATCCGCGTCGGTGCCGCCACCGAGGTGGAGCTCAAGGAGAAGAAGCACCGTCTGGAGGACGCCATCTCCGCGACCCGCGCCGCGGTCGAGGAGGGCATCGTCTCCGGTGGTGGCTCCGCTCTGGTCCACGCCGTCAAGGTCCTCGAGGGCAACCTCGACAAGGCCGGCGACGAGGCCACCGGTGTCGCGGTCGTGCGCCGCGCCGCGGTCGAGCCGCTGCGCTGGATCGCCGAGAACGCGGGCCTCGAGGGTTACGTCATCACCTCGAAGGTCGCCGAGCTCGACAAGGGCCAGGGCTTCAACGCCGCGACCGGAGAGTACGGCGACCTGGTGAAGGCCGGCGTCATCGACCCGGTCAAGGTCACCCGCTCCGCGCTGGAGAACGCCGCGTCCATCGCGTCGCTGCTGCTGACGACCGAGACCCTGGTCGTCGAGAAGCCGGCCGAGGAAGAGGCCGAAGCCGGTCACGGCGGCCACGGTCACTCGCACTGACGAGCTGCCACCTGGCCTCACCGTCGCACAAGGCCCCCGTTCCCGCTGTTCAGCAGTGGGAACGGGGGCTTTCGGCTGCCCTCCGCCGTGGGGTCAGTGGAGCGCGCCGAGCTGGTGCATCAGGCCGAGAAGGTCCGCGTGCCACCAGCCTTCCTGGATCCTGCCGTCCTTGAACCGGAAGATCGTGGTGCCCGTCATGGTGCACTGCCTGCCCGTGGGGGCGATCCCCATGAAGTCGCCCTCGTGGGTGCCGATCCAGGTCCACAGCGTCACGACGTCGTCACCCTCGCAGACCTGCCGGTCCAGGCTGACGGTGAAATCGAAGGCCGCACGCCATCTGATCACGTCGTTCTTCAGGGAGTCGGACCCGACCACCGTGTCCTGTTCCTTCGCGACGTCGTGGTCGATGTAGTCGGGCGCGAACACCTCGTCGATGGCTTCGAGGTTGCCCCCGACGGCGATCTCGTGGAAGAACCGGCGCGACAGTGTCTGGTTCAACTGTTCGTCACGGACCACATCGAGGTCGGTGAAGGTGGGCATTCCGTTGCAGAGCGCCACCATCTCCTGGAAGATCCGGTCGGTCTCCGGCAGCTTCGAGTTCGCCATCGCGTCTTCGTACGAAGGGAATTCGACGATCTCGACGAAGTGGGACCCGTCGGAGCGGTCCTTGCCGATGAGGCTGTGCGTGGCTGTCCGCGTGCCCTTGGTCCGTTCGACCCATTCGTCCATGAGGCGGTCCATGTCGTCGAACCGCTCCGTCTTGCAGTCGATTACTTGTACGAATCTCATGGCGTCTCCCGGTCCTGCAGTCCGGATGGGATCCTTCCAGTTTAGAGAGATCAGAGGGTTTTCGACGTTCGGGGATCAGGCCGAGTGCTGCAGGCTCCCGGCGTGCACGGGGTCCGCGAAGGGCAGGCCGGACGCGAACCGCTCCATCTCGTCGAGTGCCTGGTCGGCCATCCGGTGCAGCTCGACGCCCTGCGAGCCCGCGATGTGCGGAGTGAGCAGTACATTCGGCAGCTCGTACAACGGTGAGAGCGCGGGCGGAAGTTCGGGATCCGTCACATCCAGCACCGCGTGCAGCCGCCCGCTCCGCAGCTCCGCAAGCAAGGCGTCCTCGTCGATCAGCGACCCGCGAGCCGTGTTGATCAGCGTTGTGCCCGTCGCCATCGCCGCCAGCTGCGCCGCGCCCATCAGATGGCGCGTCTCCGGCAGCTGCGGCGCATGCACGGAGACGACGGAGCTGTGTGCGCACAGCTCGTCCAGCGCCGCGAGCCGTACGCCCAGCCGGGCCGCCTCCGCCGCGTCGACGTAGGGGTCGTACAGCAGGACGTCCAGGTCGAAGGGGCGCAGCAGCTCGATCACCCGTCGGCCGATGCGGGATGCTCCGATGATGCCGACGGTGCGGCGGTAGTTGCCGGAGCCGGCGAGCTCCTGGAGCCAGTCGTGGTCGGTGCGCAGGGTGGCGTAACGCTGCGCGGTCTGCAGCACCCGCTTGCCCGCGAAAAGGATCGCGGCAAGGGTGAACTCGGCGACGGGCAGCGCATTGGCACCGGCCGCAGAGGTGACGGCGATCCCGCGTTCCCAGCAGGCGTCCGTGATGTGGTGCTTCACGGAACCGGCGGCGTGCACCACGGCCCGCAGCCGCGGTGCGCCGTCCAGCACCTCGGCGGTCAGCGGTGTCGCACCCCAGCAGGTCAACAGCACCTCGGCCTCGGCGAGCGCGGCGGCCGTCTCCGGTGTCGGGTCGGCCAGGTCGTGCGCGACGAAGTGGGGATCCGTACGGGTGAGGGCGGCCAGTCGGGTGCGGTGGCGGTCGGCGAGGAGCCGGTCGGCGATGCCGGGGCCCATCGCCAGCAGGGCTTTCGGCCGGTTGTCAGTGGCGTGGGGCATGGTGGAACTCGGACTCCTCAAAGGGCGCTCGGCTCAAGGGGCGGGCGACGGTCACTTGACGCTTCCGGCGGTCAGACCCGCCTTCCAGTGCCGCTGCAGGGAGACGAAGGCGACGATCAGGGGGATCACGGCGAGGAGGGATCCGGTGACGACGAGCGGATAGAAGCTCGGCTCGCCGTGGGTGTTGGTGTTCCAGGAGTACAGACCGAGGCTCAGCGGGAACAGCTTGCGGTCCGACAGCATCACGAGGGGGAGGAAGAAGTTGTTCCAGATCGCGGTGAACTGGAAGAGGAAGACGGTCACGAAGCCCGGCATGACCATGCGCAGGCCGATCGACCAGAAGACGCGCAACTCGCCGGCTCCGTCGATACGGGCGGCCTCCAGCGCCTCGTTCGGGATGTAGCCGGTGGAGAACACCCGGGCGAGGTAGACGCCGAACGGATTGACGAGGACCGGGATCAGCACCGACCAGTAGGTGTTGACGAGACCGGTTTTGGACGCCAGGAGATACATCGGCAGGGCGAGCGCGGTGGTCGGGACCAGCACGCCCATCAGTACCACGCCGAACAGCTTCTCCTTGCCCCGGAATTCGTACTTGTCGAAGGCGTACCCCGCGGCGACACAGATCAGCGAACAGACGACCGCGCCGCCGCCCGCGTAGAAGAGGCTGTTGAGGTACCAGCGGAAGTAGATGCCGTCGCCGTAGGAGGCGAGGTTCGACAGGTTCTCGCCGAGGTTGAAGCCGTCGAAGGAGAAGGCGTTGCCCGCGAGCAGATCGCCGGTGTCCTTGGTTGCGGCGGTGACCAGCCAGACGAGAGGGAAGAGCATGTAGACGACCGCGAGGACCAGGAAGCCGTTGACCGCCGTCCTGGACATCCAACGGCTCTTGGGAGCTGAGGAGTTCATGCCTTCCTGCCCTTCCGGCCGGTGAAGCGGGTGACGACGAAGGACAGCAGTGCGGCGGTGAGGGCCAGCAGGATGGAGGCCGCGGCCGCGAGGCCGTAGTCGTTGCGTTCGAAGGCCGCGGTGTACGCGTACATGTTCGGCGTCCAGGTGGAGGAGACGGCGGATCCGGTGCCCTTGTTGAGGATCAGCGGTTCGGTGAACAGCTGCAGCGAGCCGATGACCGTGAACAGGGCGACCATCACGACGGAGGCGCGGATCAGCGGCACCTTGATGCTCAGCGCGATGCGCCAGGCGCCCGCCCCGTCGACCGTGGCCGCTTCGAGCACGGAGCGGTCGATGGCCTGCAGCGCCGCGTAGAAGATCACCATGTTGTAGCCGAGCCATTCCCACAGGGCGATGTTGACGACGGACGGGAGCGCGCCCTCGGGGGAGAAGAAGTCGAAGCCGATGCCGCCGGACTCCATGGCGCTGATGACCGGGCTGAGCTGCGGCGTGTAGAGGTACACCCAGATCAGCGCGGCGATGATGCCCGGCACCGCATGTGGCAGGAAGAGCGCGAGCTGGAAGAACCGGCGGGCGCGGGCCAGCGCGGAGTCCAGCAGCAGGGCGAGGGCGAGGGCCCCGATGAGCAGCAGCGGAATGTAGAAGAGGCAGTATCCGAGGAGTACGCCGAAGCCCTCGCGGAATGCCCGGTCACCCAGCGCCGCCGCGTAGTTGTCGAGACCGCTGAAGACGGTCTCGGTGCCGCCGAAGCCCAGGCCGGACTGTTTCTCGGTGAACAGGCTGAGCCAGACCGCGTATCCGATCGGCACCACCATCGCCAACGTGAACAGTACGAAGAAGGGCCCCAGCAGGATGGCGGCGGCTCTGGTCGTCCGGGCGCGGTTCATCAGCCTGCGTCCTCGACCTTCAGACCGCGCTTCTTCAGCTCGGCAACGGTGGCGTCATGGCCCGCCTTGACCGCGTCGGTGATCGTCGTGCCGCCGGTCGCGACCTTGCCGAACTGGTCCTTGATGGTGGTGTTCGTCGTGCCGGTCGTCGGACCCCAGGTCCAGTCGGGGCCGATGGACGCCGCCGCGTCCTCGAACACCTGGTAGATGTCCTCGCCGCCGTAGAAGTCCGCGTCGAAGGCCTTCTTCGCGACCGGACGCAGCTCGGCCGCAGCCGGGAAGGCGCTCGACGTGCCGGATTCGATCCGGGCCTTGATGCCGTCCTCGGTGGTCGACATCCAGGTGGCGAACTCGACCGCGGCCTCGGCCTTCTTGCTGGTCTTCGTCACCGCGAAGGTGGAGCCGCCGAGCATGCCGCTGGCCGGCTTGCCGTCCCAGCTGGGCATCGGGGCGACCGCCCACTTGCCGCTCTGCTCGGGCAGGGTGCCCTTGAGGACGCCCGCGCCCCAGGCGGCGCCGAGATAGCCGACGGTGCCGCCGCTCTTCAGGGAGTTGGTCCACTCGGGGCTGAACGAGGCGTTGGCACGGATCAGGTCGTCGTCGAGCAGACCCTGCCAGTAGTCGGCGACCTTGTTGGTGGCCGCGTCGGTCGTGTCGACCTTCCAGGTGTCGCCCTCGGCCTTGAACCACTGGGCGCCGGCCTGCCAGGCCATTGCCTGGAACGTGGTCGGGTCGTCGGGGAAGAACGTGCCGATGCGGGCCTTCTTGTCGGCCTTCTTGATCTTCTCGGCCGCCTTGCGGAACTCGTCCCAGGTGGTGGGGACCTCGACGCCGTACTTCTCGAACAGGTCCTTGCGGTAGTAGAAGGACTGCGGAGAGGCGTCGAAGGGGACGGCCCAGTTCTTGCCGCCGAGCGTGGTCAGCTCCACCGCCTGCGGCAGCAGCTTCTTCCTGATGTCCTCGGTGAAGTACTGGCCTATGTCCTGGAGCGCGCCCTGACTGACGTACTCCGGAAGCTGCGGGTACTCGATGGACACCAGGTCGGGGGCGTTGCCCGCCTTCACCGCGTTGGAGATCTTGGCGTAGCCGCCCGCGTTGCCGGACGGGATCTCCTCGTACACGACCTTGATGTTCTTGTGCGAGGCGTTGAACGCGTCAACGACCTCCTTGGATCCCTTGGCCCAGCCCCAGAAGGTGATGCTGACGGGCTTGCCGTCACTTCCGGGGGCGGCGCTGTCGTCGCCGCTGCCGCCGCAGGCCGTGAGTACGGCGAGGGCGGTGGCGGCGCCGACGAGGGCAAGGGACGTTCTGCTCGAACTGCGGCTCACAGCGAGGCTCCTGAACAGGCGACGACATTGGCGTTGGCCGTGATCCTTGAACCAGTCGTGACCGAAGTCAAGAGCGAAAGATTGATTGATCGAAAAAAGATCAAAGAAGTTACGTACGGAAGCGGATGGTGAGAGCTGCGGGAGAGGCCGCGGGACGGGTTACGGGAGGGGAGAACCGCACGAGTCGCGGACCCGCAGCTGCGGCAGCAGCGTCAGATGGCGCCGCGGCGCGCCCTCGCCCTCGCCCAGTCGTTCCACCAGCAGCTCGGTGGCATGCCGGCCCACATCGCGCTTGGGCGGCGCCACCGCAGTCAGCGGCGTGTCGGCGAGCGCCGCCACCTCGTCGTCGTAGGCGATCAGTGCCAGGTCGTCCGGCACCCGCACACCCAGCTCGGCCAGGCGCTGCACCACCTGGATCGCGTCCACGTCGTTGTGGATCAGCGCAGCCGTGGCCACCCCCGAGACGACCGCCTCGCGCAGCGCCTGCACCGCCGCCTCGAAGGCGTCGGGGGCCAGCTCCGCCGGTACGGAATCGATCACGTCCTGCGGTGCGCGCAGCCCCAGCACGGACAGTGCCTCCGCGTAGCCGGACCGCACCGCGATCGCTGTCGGGGAATCGGCACGGGCCATCAGCAGTGGCGCCCCGTAACCCAGTTCCACCAGGTGGCGCACGGCGAGCAGTACCCCGTGGGCATGGTCCGAGCAGACCCGGTCCAGGCCGTCCAGCCGCGAGCCCGCAACGGGCCGGCGCTCCAGCAGCACCGTGGGCACGGGCAGCGAGGCGATCCAGTCGCCGAATGCCGCCGGGTCGCCCGGATGCTGCCAGCCGGGCGCGATCAGCAGGCCCTCGGCGCCCGCCGAGAGCAGCCCCTCGGTGCGCGCGTGGTCCTCCTCGGGCCGGTAGTCGGAGATCCGCAGGATCAGCCGGGCCCCGGCCCGGGCCGCCGCCTCGTGCGCCCCGCGGATGACCTCGGCGAAGTAGTACGTCGCTGAGGGCGCGAGCATGCCGAGGACCAGGCCGCTGCCCGCGCCGGCGGTGGCACCGGGGGCCGCGTGGTCCTGCGGCCAGGAGACCGAGCCGTGCACCCGGTCCAGCAGGCCCCGGCCCGCCAGCTCCTCCACGTCCCGGCGCACCGTGACGGGCGAGACGCCCAGCTGGGAGGCGAGATCGGAGACCCGGGCCGAGCCCCGTTCCCGTACCAGCCCCAGCAGCCGGTCATGACGTTCAGCAGCAGTTTCGCGCACGGCAGCAGTCCCCTCGCAGTGATCCGACCCCGGGATCGACCCTAGTCCAGCGTGATCGAACGATGGCAGTTTCGATCATTCAAACGTAATCCATTGACGTTCGATCAATCCGAGTCCAGGATTCCGGCGATGCCGACTCGACCCTGACTGTTCGTACGGAGGAATTGTGAGACATCGCGTCACCGCCGCAGCGCTCGCGGCCCTGACTGCTGCCGCGGGTATGACCGTCGCGGGCCAGACGGCCGCGCAGGCCGCGCCCACCGGCCGCACGTTCCATGTCGACTGCTCGGCCGACCCGGCCGGTGCCACCGGCAGCAAGGAGCATCCGTGGACCACCCTGGCAGAGGCCGGCGCCCCCACCTACGGCCCCGGTGACCGGCTGCTCTTCAAGCGCGGCACCACCTGCACCGGCACCCTCGCCCCGCAGGGTGAAGGCTCCGCCCGCGCGCCCTTCACCATTGCCGACTACGGCAGCGGCGGGGCCCGCGCGAAGCTCGACGGCGCGGGCGCCCACGACGTGGTCCTGCTCTCCAACATGCAGTACGTGCACCTCGGCGACCTGGAGATCACCAACGCCGCCGCCCCCGGCAGCGAGCGCAACGGGGTCCGGTTGCGCCTGACCGACTACGGCACCGCCCGCGGCTTCAAGATCTCCGGCCTGTACATCCACGATGTGCGCGGAGGCGACTACAAGACGGTCTCCGGCTCCAGCGCGATCCAGATCGCGGTCGAGGGGAAGACGAAGCCCAGCGCGTACGACGGTCTCGACATCGGCCACAACCGCATCGAGGACGTCGACCGCGAGGGCATCTACTTCAAGTCGACCTTCTCCAAGCGTGATCTGGTCGGCCAGCAGCAGGACCCGAACGTCTACCCGGGGGAGTGGACGCCCAGTACCGGCGTGCGGATCCACCACAACACGCTGAAGTCCCTCGCGGGTGACGGCATGAAGCTCGACACCACCAGCGGCGCCCGCGTCGACCACAACAGGGTCGACGGCTTCCAGCTCCGCTCGCCCTCCGCCAACGCCGGTATCTGGACCTTCAACACCGACGACACGACCATCGAGTACAACGAGGTCTCGGGCGGCGGAAACACCCACGACGGCATGTCCTTCGACGCCGACGGCGCCTCGCAGAACACCGTCTTCCAGTACAACTACAGCCACGACAACACCGGTGGCTTCCTGCTGATCTGCCCGTACAGCGGTGCCAAGACCATCGGCACGGTCGCCCGCTACAACGTCAGCCGGAACGACGGCGCGCGCCTCATCCAGAACTGCTGGGGCCCGATCCTCGACACGCAGATCTACAACAACACCTTCCACAACAAGGAGAAGGTGCCCGGCTACCTCGTCCAGGACGACGCCGGAAGCCCCGCCACCACCCAGCACGAACTGTCCATCCGCAACAACATCTTCGTGAGCGAGGGCACCGGCGGCTACGCGTTCAAGAACCCGACCCCCGGGCTCTCCTTCGACCACAACGCGTTCCACGGCATCGAGATGACCCGCCCCAACCCCGGCGGCATCACCGAGGACCCGAAGCTGCGGGACGACTTCCGGCTCGGCGAGGGCTCGCCCGCCCTGGCCGCCGGAGCCGTCATCGAGAACAACGGCGGCAAGGACTGGTTCGGCAACGAGCTGAAGCCCGGCGCCCCCAACATCGGCGCGTACGCGGGCCGCGGCGTCAGGTAATCCGCACACCGTCCGACCGCCCTACTGCGGACCGTACTTGCGGCCTGTCTTGGAGGTGACCCCTCCGAGCAGGCCGCGCGGCGTCACCTTCACCAGCCCCATCAGCGCCTTGTACCGCGCGTCGGGGATCGACACCGACTTCCCGCGCGCGAGATCCGCCAGCGCCGAGGCGACCAGCTTGTCCGCGTCGAGCCACATCCAGCCCGGAATGTTGTCGGTCCCCATCCCGGCGCGCTCATGGAACTCGGTCCGTACGAAGCCGGGGCACAGGGCCATCAGCCGCACCCCCGAACCGGCCAGGTCCTTCGCCGCGCCCTGGGTGAACTGAACGACCCACGCCTTGGACGCGCCGTACGTCCCGCGCGGCACGAACGCCGCCACCGAGGCCACATTGACCACCCCGCCCCGCCCGCGTTCCTTCATCCCCGCCGCGGCAGCCGAGGTCAGCCGCAGCACCGCCTCGCAGTGCACCTTCAACATCTTCAGCTCGTCCGCCATCGACACATCCAGATAGCGGCCCTTGTTGCCGAACCCGGCATTGTTGATCAGCAGATCGACGGGATGCCGGCGGTCCGTCAGCCGCGCCTCGACCGAGGCGATCCCGTCGTCCTCGGAGAGGTCTGCGGTCAGCACCTCGGCCTCGATGCCGTGCCGGTCGTGCAGCTCGGTGGCCTGTTCCCGGAGCCGCTCGGTGCTGCGCGCCACCAGCACCAGGTTGTGCCCGTCGGCCGCGAGACGCCGCGCGAAGGCGGCCCCGATTCCCGCGGTCGCACCCGAAATCAATGCAGTCGTCATACGCGGCACGTTAGTGCCCCGCACACCGCACTGATCACTCGCCCGGTGCCTGCGCCGCCACGTACTTCAGGGCGGTGCGCAGCGTCTCGGGATGCAGTGCGTCCCGGGCCGCGAGCAGCTCCGGCAGCAGGTCCCGCCGCACCGTCACCGCCAGGAACTGCATCCGTACGGTGATGTCGTGGTCCGGCCGGTGCACGATCTCGACCGGGTCCCCGGCGCGGATCTCGCCCGGCTCGATCACCCGCAGGTAGGCGCCCGGGGCGGCCGCCTCGGTGAATCGCTTGACCCAGCGCTTCTCTCCGAGGTGACCGGCGAACGTGCGGCACGGAATGCGGCCCGACGTCACCTCCAGGACCAGATCGGCTCCGATCCGCCAGCGTTCGCCGATCCTCGCGCCGCTCACGTCCAGTCCGGCGGTCGTCAGGTTCTCGCCGAACGCGCCATTGGCCAGCGGACGGCCGAGCGAACGCTCCCAGGCGTCGAGATCCTCACGGGCGACGGCGTACACGGCCTGGTCCGAGCCGCCGTGATGGCGCAGATCGCACACCGCGTCCCCGGCCACCCCACTGCCGCCGGTGCCCTTGGGGCCGGGGTCGGTGACCCGCACCGGGCCGTCGACCGGCTGCTTGCCGATCCCGGTCACGCCGCCGGCGGCGTCGGTGTAGTCGACGGCCTCGGGCCGTCCCGCATTCACAGTCAGCAGTTCCATACAGCGAACGCTAGTGCCGTGACCGGCAGTGTTTGCCCATGAGGAGCGTTTTCCGGTGCATGCGATCGCACGGCGGCCGGACGTCCTCGGATGCGGTCTCCGCTGCTCGAACGGAGTCGGGAGCCCGAGGACGGAGCCACCGGGGCTTCTGGCCGACGGGGCGAGCGGGCGTGCTCGGCGGTGCGACGGGCAAGGCTGCCGGGAGGGGCACTGACGACCCCATCCTCAAAGAGGCATGCGAATATTTCGCACTCCACCCAAGCTGCCCTTATGGTTGAAGAGTGATCGAAGCCCGTCATCTCCGTGTCCTGCGCGCCGTGGCCGCCACCGGCTCGTTCTCCGCCGCCGCGCGCGAACTGGGCTGCACCCAGCCCGCGGTCAGCCAGCAGATGAAGGCCCTGGAGTCCTCGGCCGGTACCACGCTGCTGATCCGCACAGGCCGCGAGATGCGGCTCACCCAGGCGGGTGAGGCGCTGGTTCGTCACGCGTCCGGCATCCTCGCCGGGCTGACCGCCGCCGAGGAGGAGGTCGCTGCGATCGCCGGGCTGCGGGCCGGCCGGGTCCGGCTCGTGTCGTTCCCCAGTGGCAGCTCCACTCTGGTTCCCGGGGCTCTGGCCGCCCTGCGCGCCGCCCACCCGGGGACGAGGGTCTCCCTGGTCGAGGCGGAGCCGCCGCGCTCGGTCGAGATGCTCAGGGAGGGTGACTGCGACATCGCACTGGCGTTCCGCTACGGCGCCTCGGGCGGCGAGTGGGAGGACCTGGTCGTGCGCCCGTTGCTCACCGACCGGCTGATCGGCCTGGTTCCCGACGGGCACCGGCTGGCCGGTGCGGACGCCGTGGGGATCGGTGAACTGGCCGACGAGTCCTGGATCGCGGGCTGCCCGCGGTGCCGGCGGCAGCTGGTGGAGGTCTGCGAGGAGTCCGGCTTCGTCCCCCGGATCGACTTCGCCACCGATGACTACCCTGCGGTGGTCGGCCTGGTCGGCGCCGGTCTGGGAGTGGCCGTGCTGCCGGCGCTGGCGATCGAGTCGGTGCGCCCCAAGGGGGCCCGCACCGTGACGGTGGAGCCGGCGATCGAACGCGAGATCGTCGCACTGACTCTTCCCGACCTGGCCCACGTCCCCGCCGTGGCGGCCACGCTGGATCAGCTGTTCCTGGCTGCCGCCCGCTAGGCCGGGGCCGCGCATGCCACTGGCCCGCCCCGCAGGCATGCGGTGCAGGAACGTTTCTTCTGTTGTCGTGCGGAGTGCTTAGGGATCAGGTGTGCCCGGATGGGGCGGCCATCCCCGGAGGTGCTGCCGCGATCAGTCGGTTGCGGGCCCGTCCCATGAGCTCCTCGCGCTCGTCCTCGGTCAGTCCGCCCCACACCCCGTAGGGCTCCCGCACCGCCAGGGCGTGCGCTGCGCACTCGGCGCGTACCGGGCATCGCATACAGACCTCTTTCGCCGAGTTCTCGCGGGCGCTCCGTGCCGCTCCGCGCTCACCCTCCGGATGGAAGAACAGCGAGCTGTCGACCCCACGGCAGGCCGCCAGCAGCTGCCAGTCCCACAGATCGGCGTTGGGTCCGGGAAGGCGGGAGAAATCTGCCATTGCTTGTCCCCTCGAAACCATGGTGGGTAGGAAACGTCGTTGGCGTTCGTCGTTGGACCGGTGCCCATGACCGTACATCTACGGTGCTAGTAGATGTAAATATGACTGATTGCGAATCTAGCCACAGACACCAGCAAAAGGGAAGAAAACCGACTAAATGGGGCATACGTTGAAGTGAAAGTTCGGTTGACGGCTTGACCAACCGCGCCGCTCTCCTCTGTGCACGGTCCCTCACGTAGAGTGCCGAACCCGCCCCGCGGGCCCGTAACTCTTTCGAGTGACCATCGTTGAGAGTGCGGAGGCGGTTGGCAGAAAAAGCGATCGGGCAGATGTCCGAGAGCGTCAACCGCACAGGTGACGACTTGTATCAGCCTGGAGGCTCAAGGTGACGCGCATCAGCTGCGGAGGACGGTCATGACATCCGTCCTCGTCTGCGACGACTCCCCGCTTGCCCGAGAGGCGCTCCGTCGCGCGGTCGCGACCGTGCCCGGCGTCGAGCGTGTGACGACGGCGGCCAACGGCGAGGAAGTCCTCCGCCGCTGGGGAGCCGACCGTTCGGATCTGATTCTGATGGACGTACGCATGCCCGGTCTGGGGGGTGTGGAGACGGTCCGACGGCTGCTCTCCGCCGACCCGGGGGCCCGGATCATCATGCTGACCGTCGCGGAGGACCTGGACGGTGTCGCGCTCGCGGTCGCCGCCGGTGCCCGCGGATATCTGCACAAGGACGCCTCCCGCGCGGAGTTGCGGGCGACCGTCACCCAGGCGCTGGCCGATCCGACGTGGCGGCTCGCCCCGCGTCGGCTGCGGTCCGCCGAGATGGGTGCGGCGCCCACGCTCACGGCGCGTGAGATCCAGGTGCTCGAAGGGATGAGCCATGGCCGTTCCAACGCGGAGATCGGGCGTGAGCTCTTCCTCTCCGAGGACACCGTCAAGACGCATGCCAGACGGTTGTTCAAGAAACTCGGCGCCTCGGACCGGGCACACGCCGTCGCGCTCGGCTTCCGCTGGGGTCTGGTCCGCTGATGACGGGCCATGACCGGTAGCCGGCCGCTTCCCCGTCCGCACTTCGGTGGACGGGGTGACGGGGGCGGCGGGACGCCGATCGGCTGCTCGGCCGCCTCGGTATGTGACGCTTCCCGGCCGATGACGCATCCTTGAGATGTGGAGTTCCTCGGGAACGATTCGGTCGAGCGGAAGGGGAGGGCGCAGGACATGACTTCCGGCGCACCCGCTCATAACGCTTCGGTGCACAACTACGGACGCGGTGCCGCGGATGAAGCGGCATCGGGGCACCATGGTCCGATGCGCGACGACGAGACGACGGTGATCGGTGCTCTGGTGCACCGTGCCGTCGACGGCGACGCCCAGGCCACCCATGATCTGCTGGCTCATGTCCACCCCCTTGCGCTGCGCTACTGCAGGTCCCGGCTGAACCGGTTGCCCGGTGATGCTCGCCACTTCGTGGAGGACCTGGCGCAGGAGGTGTGTGTCGCGGTGCTGATGGCGTTGCCGCGCTACAAGGACACCGGCAGACCCTTCGAAGCTTTTGTCTTCGCCATCGCCGGCCACAAGGTCGCCGATCTCCAGCGGGCCGCGATGCGGCACCCGGGGTCGACGGCCGTGCCCTCCGACGAGATGCCGGAGCGGCCGGACGATTCGCTCGGGCCCGAGGAGCGCGCACTGCTCAGCAGCGACGCGGCCTGGGCCAAGAAGCTCCTCGCCAACCTCCCGGAGAACCAGCGTGAGCTGCTGGTTCTCCGGGTCGCGGTCGGTCTGACCGCCGAGGAGACCGGACAGATGCTCGGCATGTCGCCGGGTGCGGTCCGGGTTGCCCAGCACCGCGCACTGAGCAGGCTGCGCGCCCTCGCCGAGCAGTAGAGCGGCGTCGGATTTCCTCGTACGCAGGTTCCGTACGAAGCTACAGAACCTCTAGGTGATCTTGATCGTGGAATGAGACACCCCCGGAGGCCGTTAGCATGGACATCCGCACCGATCAAGGCCATTTGGGGAAGGTGTCATGACTGCAAACGTCGACGGAGTGCCCGAGAAATTCGCGACGCTCGGGCTGACATACGACGACGTGCTGCTGCTGCCCGGCGCGTCCGACATGGCGCCCGATCAGATCGATACCTCCTCGTACATCTCCAAGAACGTACGGGTGAACATCCCGCTGCTCTCCGCAGCGATGGACAAGGTCACCGAAGCCCGCATGGCGATCGCCATGGCCCGGCAGGGCGGCGCCGGTGTGCTGCACCGCAATCTCTCCATCGCCGACCAGGCCAACCAGGTCGACCTGGTGAAGCGCTCCGAGTCCGGGATGGTCACCGACCCGATCACGGTGCACCCGGACGCGACCCTGCGTGACGCCGACGAGCTGTGCGCCAAGTTCCGCATCAGCGGCGTGCCGGTAACCGACGCCGCGGGCAAGCTGCTCGGCATCGTCACCAACCGTGACATGGCCTTCGAGTCCGACCGTTCGCGTCAGGTGCGCGAGGTCATGACGCCGATGCCGCTCGTCACCGGCAAGGTCGGCATCTCCGGCGTGGACGCCATGGAGCTGCTGCGCCGCCACAAGATCGAGAAGCTTCCGCTGGTCGACGACGCCGGGGTCCTCAAGGGCCTCATCACCGTCAAGGACTTCGTCAAGGCCGAGAAGTACCCGAACGCCGCGAAGGACAAGGACGGCCGGCTGCTGGTCGGCGCCGCGGTCGGCGTCGCGGGCGACGCCTTCGAGCGGGCCCAGGCACTCGTCGAGGCGGGCGTCGACTTCATCGTCGTCGACACCGCGCACGGCCACTCCCGCCTCGTCTCCGACATGGTCGCCAAGATCAAGTCGAACGCCTCGGGCGTCGACGTCATCGGCGGCAACATCGCCACCCGTGACGGCGCCCAGGCGCTGATCGACGCGGGCGTCGACGGCATCAAGGTCGGCGTCGGCCCCGGTTCCATCTGCACCACCCGCGTCGTCGCCGGTATCGGCGTCCCGCAGGTCACGGCGATCTACGAGGCGTCGCTCGCCGCCAAGGCGGCCGGTGTCCCGGTCATCGGCGACGGTGGCCTGCAGTACTCCGGCGACATCGCCAAGGCTCTCGTGGCCGGTGCGGACACCGTGATGCTCGGCTCGCTGCTCGCGGGCTGCGAGGAGTCCCCGGGCGAGCTGCTCTTCATCAACGGAAAGCAGTTCAAGTCGTACCGCGGCATGGGTTCGCTCGCCGCGATGCAGACCCGTGGCGACCGCAAGTCGTTCTCCAAGGACCGTTACTTCCAGGAGGGCGTCGCCTCCGACGAGAAGCTCGTCCCCGAGGGCATCGAGGGCCAGGTCCCGTACCGCGGCCCGCTCGCCGCGGTCGTCCACCAGCTCACCGGCGGTCTGCGTCAGTCGATGTTCTACGTCGGCGGCCGCACCGTCCCGGAGCTCCAGGCCAACGGCCGGTTCGTGCGGATCACCTCGGCGGGGCTCAAGGAGAGCCACCCGCACGACATCCAGATGACGGTCGAGGCGCCGAACTACAGCAGGAAGTAACGCATCACCACAGGTGAGGGGCGGTCCGGGCGCACCGGGACCGCCCCTCAGCCGTGTGTCGGGGATACTGGGAACGCAGACGTAGAGGGAAAGGCCACATCATCGTGACTGAGATCGAGATCGGGCGCGGCAAGCGCGGCCGCAGGGCGTACGCATTCGACGACATCGCCGTCGTTCCGAGTCGTCGCACCCGCGACCCGAAGGAGGTCTCGATCGCCTGGCAGATCGACGCCTACCGGTTCGAGCTGCCGTTCCTGGCCGCACCCATGGACTCCGTGGTCTCCCCGCAGACCGCGATCAGGATCGGCGAGCTGGGCGGCCTCGGCGTCCTCAACCTCGAGGGCCTGTGGACCCGGCACGCCGACCCGCAGCCGCTCCTCGACGAGATCGCCGAGATGCCCGTGGAGTCGGCGACCCGCCGCCTCCAGGAGATCTACGCGGCTCCGATCCAGGAGGAGCTGATCGGGCAGCGCATCAAGGAGGTGCGCGACTCCGGTGTCGTCACCGCCGCCGCGCTCTCGCCGCAGCGCACCGCGCAGTTCTCCAAGGCCGTCGTCGACGCGGGTGTGGACATCTTCGTCATCCGCGGTACGACGGTCTCCGCCGAGCACGTCTCGGGCGCTGCCGAGCCGCTCAACCTCAAGCAGTTCATCTACGAGCTGGACGTCCCGGTCATCGTCGGCGGCTGCGCCACGTACACCGCGGCCCTGCACCTGATGCGGACCGGCGCGGCCGGTGTCCTCGTCGGCTTCGGCGGCGGCGCCGCGCACACCACGCGCAACGTCTTCGGCATCCAGGTCCCGATGGCGACCGCGGTCGCCGATGTGGCCGGGGCCCGCCGCGACTACATGGACGAGTCCGGCGGCCGGTACGTGCACGTGATCGCGGACGGCGGCGTCGGCTGGTCCGGCGACCTGCCGAAGGCCATCGCCTGTGGCGCCGACGCCGTGATGATGGGCTCCCCGCTGGCCCGTGCGACGGACGCGCCCGGCCGCGGCCGGCACTGGGGCATGGAGGCCGTCCACGAGGACGTGCCGCGCGGCAAGCTGGTCGACCTGGGCTCCGTCGGCACGACGGAGGAGGTCCTCACCGGCCCCTCGCACACCCCCGACGGTTCGATGAACATCTTCGGTGCGCTGCGCCGGGCGATGGCGACGACGGGATACAGCGACCTCAAGGAGTTCCAGCGCGTCGAGGTGACGGTGGCGGACTCGCAGCACCGCCGCTGACGGGTGACGGACATACGGAAGGGCCCGGACCGCTTCTGCGGTCC
>NZ_JBHVEE010000048.1:0-28216 GCF_042802415.1 Streptomyces sp. NPDC057486
GCCCTCCTCCGGGAGGGCTCGGACGCCGCGTTCGTCGAGCCAGCCGAGCACGTAGTCGGCGACGAAGCGCCAACCGCTGTCGATGACCAGGGAGTGTCCGCGGTCCGCGAACTGCTTCAGGTCGGTCACGGCCGTCGAGTCGCCGTACTCCTTGTAGACCGCGCGGCTGACGGAGTCGGGCACCAGCCGGTCCTCCTGCCCCGAGATCAACAGGAGCGGTCCACGGTCCGTGTTGCCGATGTCCGCCATGGCGAGCGGGCTGCGCACCGCACCCGCGCATCCGAGATCGCCGAGCAGGCGGAGCGGCGCCGGCACCGCGTAGCGCTCGTGGAGCCGGTCGGACTCCTCCGGCGCGAGGGTGTTCGCGAAGACGTGGTGGAACTGCTCCGACGACAGGGACACCAGCGCGTCGGCGCCGTCGGCACCGCCGGGCGTCCACAAGGGGAGCGGCGATCGGGGCAGGGGGACCGCGTTGATCGGGGCGGGCGCGATGGCCACGGCGGCCCGGCCCACATTCGCGCCGATGAGGTGCTGTGCGATGAGCCCGCCGACGGAGTGGCCGACGATCACCGGCGAGATGTCGAACGACCGCACGATCCCGGCGTAGTGGTCCGTCAGCGCGGCCAGACCGAGGCCGCCGAGCGGACCGGGCGACCTGCGCATCTCGTGAGCGGCGTTGGCCTCCCCGGGCCAGCCGGGGGTGAAGGCGAGGAACCCCCGGCTGGCGAAGCGTTCCGCCCATGACTCCCAGGACAGCGCGTGCAGCCACGCACCATGGATGAAGACGACGGGAGTACGGTTCACGGCTGGTTCCTCCGAGCACGACGATCACCCGGCACCGGCACACGAGCGACTGCTCCAGGATCGTCCAGGCATCGGCCAGGGGCGACAGTCGAATGACTTAATGCCGACGCCCGGCGGCGGCACGCGGGCTCGGGCCCCGCGCGAAGGCAGTTGGAATTCCAGGCACCGCAAGGCGGACAACCATTCACATATCGACGGCCCGTCACGGAGATCACCGTCGATCCGGTGATGCAAGACGGTCAACCTACCTATGTACGACGCTTCCCCGGCAGCCAAAGTGGATCAGGCCAGCCTCCGCCCCAGGGAAGGATCCACCCGTCATGAGCGGCAACCAACCAGGTGTCCAGGCCTCGCGAACGGCGCCGCACGGCGGGCCAGAACTGGTCCTGGACATCGAACGCGTTCTGTACGTCTCCGCCCGTCAGTCGATCAGGGCGGCATTCCGGTTCACCCCTGAGTCTCCGTTGGCCGTGTCCGCGGAGTTCCTCATAGAAGGCGGCCCGCGCGTCCTGTGGCGTATCGGACGGGACCTCCTCCAGCAGGGGCTGTACTCGATGAGCGGCCTCGGCGACGTTCAGATGTGGCCGTCGAACCTGGAGGAGCGTGCGACCGCTTGGCTTCAGCTGACCTCCGGTGACATGGCGGCTCTGTTCGAGTTGCCCGTGGCACCGCTGGCGCAGTGGCTGGAGTACACCTACGAGCTCGTTCCCGCGGGTCGTGAGCTCGCCGGGGTCGACTGGGACGTCGCCACCGCGGATCTCCTCCCCGCTCGCGAAGCGCAGTCCGACTGATCGCGCGTCACGTCCCGCCTCCCTCCGGCGGCAGGTGACGCCCGGCCGGTGCCGCGGCCCCCGTGTCGAAGGAGGCGGTACGGACATGGGGTCCCCGAAGCAGCGTGTACCGACACATGTGTCACTGCCTTCCGCACACATCCTGCCACAGTCAAGGTGTGTTGTCCGCATGTGGAGAGCAACTTCCTCGACGGTCGGCCGCCGGCCGGTGGAGTCGATCTGCCGGCGCACGTCGAACGGCTGCCCACCTGCCGGCCCGCGGCGGCCGGCTCTTCACGGACGTACGCTTCGGCGCGCGCCATCGCACGGGGTGTCCCGAGTCTCGTCGGGTCAGGGACGTCGTTGCTGACGCGCAATGCTTCCGAACTTCTCACTCCGTCGGTGAACCTCCGGCGGACGAAGTGAGGACTTCGCAGTCCGCCGCCCTCGTCGCCTCCAGGGCAGTCAGCAGACCGACCGGCGGTGCGGCGGTCCTGTGGGCACGGATGTCGATCAACGCGCCGAGGGTGCGCACGACGATGGAGCCCGGGGCTGCCTGTGACACCACCACACACCCTCTGGTACGGCGGACCTGCGGCCGGTCAAACCCTCGTTCAGACCGACACCTGATACTCGTCGAGGGTTAGGCTCGGGAAAGACAGGTGTCGCGGCTGGAGGAGCTAGGTATGAGCGGTGTGCCGGTGACCACCGGGCAGGGAGAGGACGCGGCATTGACCCGGGCCGCGCAGGCGGGCGACGTATCGGCCCTGGCCCTGCTCCTGGAGCGGCACCGGCCCGGGATGCGAGCCGTGGCGCTCAGCCTGCTGGGACCGGGCCCGGACGTGGACGACGTCATGCAGGAAGCGGCGCTGGTGGCGCTGCGGCGGATCATGGACGTCCGTGATCCGCAGGCCGTGGGGCCGTGGCTGCGGATGGTGGTGCGCAACAACTGCCGGACCCTGCTGCGCGCCTCCCGGCGGGTCGAGCCCATGGAGGAGGTGCCGTTGCCGCCGGACGGCGTCACTCCCGAGCAGGTGCTGCAGAGCCATGCGCTGCGGGACTGGATCTGGGAGGCCATCGAGACGCTGTCACCTGCCCTGCGGCTGCCGGTCGTCCTGCGGTACTTCTCCACCGGAATCACCTCGTACCAGCAGATCGCCGAAGCCTGCTCCGTGCCCGTCGGCACCGTGCGCAGTCGGCTCAGCCAGGCCCGCGCCGCGTTGGCCCGGGCGGTGACCGCCACGGCGGCCACGGCGCACGAGGACGTGACGCGCCGTACGGAGGCCAGTTGGCACGAGGCACGGGAAACACTCGCGGCCGCCGAGCGCGGCGAGTTCGGCAAGGTGGTCAAGGACCGCTACTCCCCCGATGTGTCGCTGCTGACCGGCGGTGAACGGCTCGGCGGTGCCGGGGTCCTGCTCGCGGGCATGGACTGCGACCTCTCAGCGGGCGTTCGCCAGCGGCCCGTCCACATCGTGGCGGGCCGGTCCCTGGTCGTGTGGGAGATGCAACTGATCAGCCCGGCTGACGATCCGGAGCACTGTCCCCCGGGGGTCGCCTGGATCATGACGCTGGACGGCGGTCGCATCGACCGGGTCTCCCTCTTCCACGCTGCCCGCCCGATGGAGCCCGTATCGCCTGCGGCCTGAGCCGAACGCTCCTCCCTCAGCCGCTGTGCGCCAGATCACATCGCGGCGACCGAACTTGTCGGCCTCCCGGGCGTCGTGCCGGTGTCATGGAAAACCAGCACATCACGGAGGACTCGATGGTCTCGTCACCCGCGCACAACCCCGCCTCGGCGCCCGACACCGCCCCCCTCTCCCCCGGCACCCACACGTACCGGCTGGGCGGGCTGGTACAGCGCTACCACGTCCACGGCAGCGGTCCGGTGTGCGTGGCCCACTCCGGCGGTCCCGGAATCTTCTGGGAGTACATGCGCATGCCCGCCCTCGAAGAGCACCTCACCATGGTCTACGTCGAGCCCATAGGCACCACGACGGACAACCGCCTGCCCTCGCACCCGCACGGATACACGCGGGAGCGCTACAGCAGCTTCCTGGAGATTCTGATCAACCGGCTCGGGGTGCCGAAGGTGCACCTGCTGGGGCACTCGCACGGCGCGTTCGTGGCCGCCTACCACGCCCGATACCGCCCTGGGCGGCTGGCAGGAGTCGTTCTGTACGAGGGCGCCCCTGTCACCGGCCCCGAGCACGGCGCGGAGGCGGCTCGGATGGTGGAGGCATTCGCCGCGAAACACGCCGGCCACCCCGGGCTGCCCGGTGTGATGGCCGCGTTCGGTGCGATGGGCAGCATGTCCACCGATGAACAGACCGCAGCGGTCGCCCGGGGTGTGCTGCCGTCGTACTTCGCCGACTACTGGGCGGACGAGGAGCGGCTGGCCCCGTTCCGGGAGGCTGTGCGGGCCACGTACATCTCGGGTCTGGACGAAAATCTCGCTCCCGACGCCATCGACGACCGCGCCGCGCTCAAGGAGCTGGCGGTACCGGCACTGGTCGTCGTGGGCCGGCACGACGTGATCTGCGGAATGCGCTGGGGTCTCGAACTCGACGAGCTGATCCCGCAGTCGCGGCTGCTGGTGCTGGAGAACAGCGGTCACATGGGACATGTGGAGGAACCCGAGCTGTTCGCGGCCTCGGTCCGCGGCTTCGTCCTGGAGACCGCAAGCATGAGCTGACCGAAGAGGTTGCCATCGTCTCGATCGGCCGGGTCTGCCGCCTGCTGCGACTGTTCTCCGTCCGGCAGCAGTTCCCAGACCTGGCCGACGGCGCTGCCCACGACCAGATTCCTACCGTGTGTTCCCGGTCGAGTTGCTGTTGGCCGGGTTCGACGACCGGGTCCGCTGCACACGCGCCATGAAGCTCGTCGCCGAGTTGGTCGAGGCAGCTGACGAAAAGCAGTCGGCCAAGCCCCTCGCCCGCCACGGCCGCGTCGACCTTTGTGCGTCGACGAGTCGGGCTGCGTGGAGCTTGACCGGTTTGCCGACCGATGGCAACGGTGTGTGTTCCGGGTCAGAACTGCCTCTCTGCCCGCTCGGTCGTCTCCCGCGCGACATTCTCCGGGCGGTGAGGCACCTGTGACTCGCTGCCGGCGGCAGGGCTCGGGCATGTCGCAGAAGGAGCGCGGGGGCGTGTGCGGCACGCAGGCGCGTGTGCCACGGAGCGCGCGCGACACGTGTCGGAGATGGTCGCGAGCAGACATCAGTCACCGGCTTGACGGGTGACGCGGAATCCTGCCATGATTACGTCACCTCCTCAGCCAGTGACGAGAAACTGTCCTGGTCAGGGAATGACCCAAGACCTCCAGACCCAGATGCGGAGCACCAGTCATGGCAGTCACCTACACCGCCGTTGTCGACGTCGACGGAGAGGGCCGGAACGGTGGTCACGTCCGTTCCTCCGACGGCCTGCTGGACACCAGCCTCGCTCTCCCCAAGGAACTCGGCGGCTCCGGCACCGCGACCAACCCCGAGCAGCTTCTGGCCGCCGGCTGGGCCGCCTGTTTCCTCGGTGCCCTGCGTCGCGCCGCCAGCCTGCGCAAGGTCCGGCTGACCAGCACCACCATCACGGCCGAGATCACTCTCACCCACGGCGACGACGGCGAGTTCTCCCTCTCCGCGGTCCTCACCCCCGTCATCGGCGGTGTGGACCAGGCCACGGCCGAGGAGCTCGCACACGCCGCCCACCAGATCTGCCCGTACTCCAAGGCCACGCGCGACAACGTTCCCGTCACCATCAACGCCAGCGCCGCCGCCTGACCCGTTCCTCCCTCCGACCGCGGGTCCCGTGCCCCCTTCCCCCCGGCACGGGACCCGCTTCCCCTCTCCCACACACCCACACCGGCTGCCGAAGAGCGAGGACCGGACATGGCCACCACGACCCACACACACGTAGGGCGCGCCAGGCTTCCCCGGCCCGCTCCCGTCGGTGTCACCACCCTCCCCGGCGAGCCGCCGTCCAGGAGCGCGGCAGGCTCCGAAGAGCCTGCCCGGCCCACCGGCACACAGGTGTGGAGCTGGGCGCAGAGCGTGACACTCATGGGATACGGTCCAGCGCCGCTCAGTTTCCTGTGAGGCACAGAACTCCGTGGGGCCACGGGCCGGGGCGTGCCCGGCACGAAATCGTGCCGGACCCGCCCCGGGAACCCGCAAGCCGGCAGCGCCCCGGTGGGACGGGCGGGCAGAGGACCCGAGCCGCCGCCCGGTCGGGCGACCGCGCTACGACGCGAACTCAGTGGTGCCGGCCGTGAGTTGCGAGGGCGCCCTCGACGGCGGTGGCCATTGCGCTCTCACCCGCGGCGTTGGGATGCACCGGCGCCGCCGGTGTCTCGGGGGCGAAAGTCTCGATCCACCGCTCACCGGCAGGCTTGCAGAGGTCGTGCCCGTCGGCCGGTGTGGTCCCGAGTCCCACGCACGCCAAATGAGTCCTCGCACCGCACATGAGTCCTCGATGGCACCGCCCACCGAACTCACCCCTTACCGAATATCCGAACCATCGAAAGCGAGATGACAGCAATGGACATGAAGCTCGAAGTCGTCGTTCTGCCGGTGTCCGACGTGGACCGCGCCAAGCGCTTCTACGCGGAACAGCTCGGCTGGCGTCTCGACGCCGACTTCCCGATCGACGAGGGGTACCGGATCGTGCAGGTCACCCCGCCCGGCTCCGAGTGCTCGGTCATCTTCGGCAAGGGCCTCACCCAGCAGGAGGCGGGCACCCTCCACGGCCTCCAACTGACCGTCACCGACATCGTCGAGGCCCAGAAGGAACTGGAGTCCCGCGGTGTGCAGGTCTCCGGCCCGTTCCGCGACGAGACCGGCGCCTTCCACCACGCCGGTGACTCCCACCGGGTTCCCGGTCTACACCCCGAACGTGCCAGCTACGGCACCTTCGCCGCCTTCGCGGACCCCGACGGCAACGAGTGGTTCCTCCAGGAGGTCACCCAGCGCGCCCCCGGCCGCTGAGACCCGGTCCCGGCGCGGCTGACCACTCCCGCCGCGCCGGGGCCGCCATCCCCCGCGTCAGAGCATCCCCCCGGCCCCATCCAGCCGGACCCATCCACCCGGCCCCGTCCATCCACCGGAGGACACATGTCGACCGAGAACACCCGCACCTACGACGTCATCGTGATCGGCGCAGGGCCGGTAGGTGAGAACGTCGCAGACCGCACCACCGCCGCGGGCCTGAGCACCGTCATCGTGGAAAGCGAACTGGCCGGCGGCGAGTGCTCGTACTGGGCCTGCGAGCCCAGCAAGGCATTGCTGCGCCCGGTGCTGCTCCGCGCCGACGCCGTACACGTTCCCGGCATCCACCCAGCCGTCAAGGAACCGTTGGACATCGACGCCGTCCTCGCGCATCGCGATCGCATGTCCGCCGACTGGAAGGACGACGGCCAGGCCGAGTGGATCAAGTCAGTCGGCATCGACCTCCTGCGCGGTCACGGACGCCTGGCGGGCAAGCGCGAGGTGTCGGTGGAGACCCCGGACGGCGGCACCGTCCGGTTGCGTGCCCGGCACGCCGTCGCCGTGTGCACCGGCAGTCGCGCGGCTCTGCCCCCGCTGCCCGGGATCGAGAGCCTCAGACCCTGGACCAGCCGGGACGCGACCAGCGCCCGGAAGCCGCCCGGACGCCTGGCGATTGCCGGCGCAGGTGTGGTGGGCGTCGAGATGGCCACCGCCTGGCAGGCACTGGGCAGCCGGGTCACCCTGCTCGCCCGTGAGGACGGACTGCTGCCCCGCATGGAACCCTTCGCCGGGGAGCTGGTCACCGAGCGGCTGAGGGAAGCCGGCGCGGACGTCCGGTTCAACGTCTCGGTAGCCGCAGCGGAGCGGACGCAGGACGGGGAGGTCCGGATCACCCTGACGGACGGTTGTGAACTGACCGCCGACGAGATCCTGTTCGCCACCGGCCGCGCCCCGCGATCGGAGGACATCGGGCTCGACACCGTGGGACTGGTCCCGGGCGACTGGCTCGCCACCGACGACAGCCTGACGGTCACCGCCGTCCCCGGGAACTGGCTGTACGCCGTCGGAGACGTCAACCACCGGGCACTCTTCACCCACCAGGGCAAGTACCAGGCCCGCATCGCGGGTGCCGTGATCGGTGCCCGGGCCCGGGGTGAGCAGTTGGACACCGGCCGCTGGGCACCGCACAGCGGGACGGCCGACACCGAGGCGGTCCCGGGCGTCGTCTTCACCGACCCCGAGGTCGCCTCCGTCGGCCTGACCGTCCGCGAGGCCGAGCTCACCGGTCGCGCCGTGGAGGTCGTCGACCACGAGATCGGCCACCTCGCCGGAGCCCTCCAGTACCGCCCCGACTACCGGGGCAGGGCCCGTATTCTCATCGATCGCGACCGTCAGGTCGTGGTCGGCGCCACCTTCGCCGGGCCGGGCGTCGGTGAACTGCTGTACTCGGCCACCATCGCCATCACCGCAGAGGTGCCCGTCGACCGCCTCTGGCACGCCGTACCCGCCTTCCCCACGATCAGCGAGGTGTGGCTGCGCCTGCTGGAGACCAGGAGGGACTCATGACCACCGCACGCGATCTGGCGCTCGTCACCCTGGGTCTGCCGCCGGACCGGTCCGTGGAACAGGGCGACCTCTCCCTGGTCCTGGCGGGGGCCGAGGCGATCGACCTGCTGGAGAGCGGGGCGTTGACCCTCGACGGCGACCGTATGGTGCCCGGACCGGGGGTGACGACGGGCGACCGCCTGCTGGACCAGGCGCTCGCCTCGCTCGTCCGCCGGGAATCGTACGAGACCGTCGGGGACTGGCTGTGGCGCCGCGGCGCCCGACTCGCCGCGGCCTACGCCGAGGACCTGGAACGGGCCGGACTCGTCGTCCCTCCGCGGGGTATCGGGCTTCGGTCACGGTTCACGCGGACCGCTCCGGCCGACTCGCCGGAGCGCCGCCGCGCAGAGGAGCGACAGGCATCGGGCGAGCCCGTTCTCGCCGCTCTGACGGCCGTCCTGCGGAGCGGGGACACCCAGGTGGACGACTGTCGAAGCGTCGACGGGGACGCGGCGAACGCGGTACTGGCCGCGGTCGGGAACGCGGTGACGGAGCTGGAGGCCGCACGGCTGCGCCGGGACGTCGAGAGCAACGCGTTCGACAACATGTGGCGCGATTAGGGACCTCTCGGCGCAACGCCTGGGGCGACGTGACACCTGTGCGTGCTCGGGGACGATTCCCGCCCTACGGCCCCGTCGTGAGAGGTCGGGCCGCGCGCCAAGCGGGCCGGGGGCACATCGGCCCGCTTGGCAGAGCCGGCCTTCGTCCGCGCGCGAGGGCCTTGTCGCTCAGGGCAGGCCGGGCCGAGCCGACGTCCATGTCACCTCCCGCCGACCGGACCGGACGGTGCGCGGGCGGGAGCCGCCGAGGTGCGTGGGGGGAGCGGAGGCCGTGCGGGCGAAGGTCAGGGCTTTCCACGACCTCAGCGGCGACGGACTCGTGCTCGACCCGGCCTTCGACGAGGTCGATCAGGTGCGACGGCTGGCGGATACCGTCCTGCAGGAGGACCCGCCGGTCATGCCCGGAGCCCCGCGGCGGGAAAAACATCACACGGAGCGCACACATGCGTCCGGCCCCATGAGTCACCGCGCGCGGGACACACGAACATGTCAGTCGGTCGTGTCCTACTCCACGAGGGTGTACATGACGGAACGCTGCTGCTTGTGACGCTGGATGCGGCCCTTGGCGACCAGCGATTCGAGGGTGTTCCGTACCACCTGCGGAGTCGGGTTCCGATCCGGGTGCTTCTCCAGAAGCTCGTCCCGCAGTTCCTTCGCCAGGCGAGGTCCGTCGTGCTTGCCGAGCAGGGCCATCAGCAGGTCACCGAGCAGCGGCTGGCGCGACTTCCCCTTCGCGCCGACCGCTGCTTCACCCGCCCCACGGCTGGTCCCGGCCGAGCGTCGCGCAGCGGCTGCGGCAGGTGCTCGCTTCGCCTTTCCGACGGCGGGCTCGTTCTGCAACTGCTCAGGCAGACGCGACGGATCGGCAAAGCCCTCGTACCGCTCGGCGAGCTTCAGAATGTCTGTCAGGAGGGCCTCCTCCTGCTTCAAGACCATGATCCTCTCCGTCAGCTCCTGCTGACGGCGGTGGTTCTCCTCCAGATCCGACGCGGCTTGTTCAACCAACCGCGATCGGAACGTGGGGGCTGACTGGCTGGTCACAACCGTTTCACTCCCTCGCTATGAATGATGTTGCGCATGGTACCCACGCCGAGGTCCCCGTGCGGATAAGTGTCGGTGCCAGGCGATACGCCGGGCATGTTCACCCTTCACGATAGGCGCCGATGTACTCGCGCATATAGTTGGCGCCGGTATTTCTTCGACTGCCCAGGGCACGTGGCAGCCACCCGGCATCAGTCCCACTCCGTACAGAGTGCCCGGCAGGTGTGTCGTCGAACCGCCCGCGGAGACCCTTTGTGGACCGATGTGTGTTGCGGCCGTGGGCCCACACGGTCCGGGATCGCGGCAGGGTGCCTCGGTGCGCGTCAGGTGGCCGGGGTCCGTCACCTGACCGCATGTTCGCGGGCCGCCAGAGCGGCTTTCTCGGCTGAACCATGGTGCACGGGCCCATGGCCGGGAAGCAGTATGTCCGCGTCCACGTTCTCGATCAGGGCCAGGGAGTCGAGTGCCCGGGAACGGTCGGTGTGGAACATGGCGGGCAGCAGTTGCGGCCCGTTGATCCGCGACGTGGGATGTGCGGTCACCAGGGCGTCGCCGGTGACGAGGATGCCGCTCCCCGGCAGGTGGTAGGCGCAGTGACCGTTGGTGTGCCCCGGTGTGTGCACGGGAACGGGGCCGCCGGGCAGGTCGAGCGCCCCGGCCACGGGGAAGGGCTGCGGCTCCGAGACCGGCACGTGGGTGGTGCCCCCGGCGCGCAGGGCGTGGACGGCCCAGGGGAGCACACCGGGCCGCCATCCCTGTGCGAGGACTTGAGTGACGGACACCTGATCGAGGAAGTCGCGACGGGCGTGCGGCACCTCGTCCTGATGCATCAGGACGGGTACCCCGTACACGACGCGCAGGTGTTCGGCCGCGCCGATGTGGTCGTTGTGCGCGTGGGTGACCAGGACTGCGGTCACGGAACGCGGGTTCAGCCCGACTGCTTCCAGCGAGGCCGGCACGGCGTCGCGATCACCGGGGTAGCCGGTGTCGATGAGGGTGCAGCTGTCGCCTTCCTTGACGATCACCCAGTTGGTGTTGCTGCCGGACACCGAGTAGACATCGCTCCGGACCTGGACGATGTCTTCGTTCCGCAGAGCCTTCGGCATGGTCGATCCGATCCTCTCGTCGCGCGGCCGGATGCTCAGGGCCCTGCCGCTGCGGCTCGTCGGCCCGCCCCCGGGGGGGGTGGCCGGCACCGCGCTCATGACGCTGCACACCGGGTACCCGGTGGCATCACCACATGGTGTCATGTGTGTGAGGAGGTTTGATACGTGTGAGGGTCGGATCTGGTCCTCGTGTCGCACCCGGCCACTGCGGTGCACCTTTGCGGCCCGCACGTCGGGGGCCGGCAGGTGTCACCGGCGGATCGCACCCTCCATCCCCCGGCGTGGGCGGCGGAGTGTGCCGATGGCCACGTCTTCCTCCGAGCCACCGTCCGGCGGTCCGGCCACGGTGACCGCGGACGCGGAGGAGTTCAGCGGGGAAAGCCCCAGTCCGGCGTCCAGGTCCCGGTGGTGTCGTGGCCGGTCGCTGTGGCGGCGATGTGGGCGCGGAGGGTGGCCAGTGCCGGGTGGGGGTTGTCGCGGTGCCAGAGGAGGGAGTGCGGGTAGACGGGCGTCGGGTCGGTCACCGGGATACGGCGCAGGCCGTGGCCCGCGGGCCAGATGAGGCGGGTGTGCCCGCCCATGAAGGTGGCCAGGGCCGGGGTGTCGGCGACGGTGTCGAGGAGCGCGTCGGAGCCGAAGTTGGGGCCGGTCGCCTCGATGGTGAGGCCGAACTCGGCGACGAGGTCGTCGTAGTAGGCGGTCCACTCGGTGCCGGGGACGATGCCCGGCATCCAGATCCGGTGCCCGGCGAGCTGCGCGAGGGACACCGACCGGGCGCCCGCCAGCGCGTGGTCGGGGCCGGTGAGGAGCTGGAGCGGCTCGTCGAGCACCCGTACGGACTCGATGTCCTCGGGGAGGGGCCGGCCGGGCGCGGCGACGGCGCGGAAGGTTGCGTCGATCGTGCCGGAGCGGATGGCGGCGACGGCTGTCTCGATGTCGAAGAGCATCACCACGTCGAGGTCGATCTCGGGGTGTGCACGGTGGAATCCGCGCATCAGTCCCGACGCCGCTCCGCGCGAGTTGATCACGTCGACGCGCAGTGGACGGCGGCCGGTGCGCACGGACGCGACCGCGCGTTCGGCGACGCGCAGCAGCTCGCGCGCGTGGGGCAGGAACGCCTGCCCGTCGATGGTGAGCGCGGCGCCGCGCGGGGTGCGGGTGAACAGCCGCACGCCGAGCTTGCGCTCCAGCGCGGCGATGCGCTTGGAGACAGCCTGCTGGGTGACCGCCAGCTCCGCGGCGGCCTCCTGGAACTGCCCCGCGTCGGCGGCGGCGACGAAGGTACGTACTGCTTCGAGGTCCACGGCGATTCACCTTAGAGAACAACGGATGGTTGTGAGCAGCCGGCATGGCAGTTGTTTGACCTGTTGTTGTGCTGCTCGCTTAGCTCTCACCGGTCAACGTCAGTTTGTACGGGTGGAGCATTGAGGGGGCGCGCTGAGCATGGTGGGAAGGAGACGGTTGGGCCGGCAGTTCGGCTGGCTGTGGGCGGCATATGCTGTCAGCGCCTATGGGTCCGGGCTGGGGTTCGGGGCATTCCCGCTGATCGCCGTGCTGGTGTTGCATGCCGGGCCCGCCGAGGTGTCCGTGCTGTCCGCGGTGGGGCCCGCGGTGGGCGCGCTGATCGCGGTGCCACTCGCGCCGTGGGTGGAGTTCCGGCGCAAACGCCCGGTCATGATCGCGATGGACCTGACCCGGTTTGCGGTCATGGCGACGATCCCGGTCGCCTACGCCTTCGGTTGGCTCAGTTTCGTCCACTTGCTCGTGGTCTCCGCTGTGGTCGCCGCAGCCAAGATCGCCTTCAACGCGGTCGGCGGCGCCTACCTCAAGGCCCTCGTCCAGCCGGATGACCTGCTCGTGGCCAACGCGCGGTTCGAGTCAACGAACTGGAGCTCCATCGCGGTGGCGCCACCGCTGGGTGGGGCGGTGACCGGCCTGTTCGGGCCGGTCACCGTCGTGGTGGCCGACGCGCTCAGCTACCTGCTCTCCGCGCTGGGCATCACCGCGATCCACGGCCGAGAAGAAGCGCCACGGACGACCGACAAGAGCCCGGTCCGGGCACGCACGTTGTTCGACGGCTGGCAACACATCATGGGCCATCCCGTTCTGCGGGCGCTCTACCTCAACAACATGCTCGTCGCCGGTCTGATCATGGCAACCGAGCCGCTGCTGGCCGTGCTTCTCCTTCGCCAGCTCGGGTTCCCGCCCTGGCAGTACGGGCTCGCCTTCGCGGCCCCCTGCGTCGGCGGACTCATCGGCTCCCGGCTGGCCCGCCGTGTCGTGGCCCGCTACGGCCGGCACAGGGTCTTCCGGACCGTCGGCACCCTGCGCGCCATCTGGCTGATCGGCCTGGCCTTCGTCGGCCCCGGTGTCGTCGGCCTCGTCACCGTGATGGCTGTCGAGCTGGCGATCATCATCAACATGAGCCTGTACACCCCGGTGCTCGCCACCTACCGGCTCGAAAACACCCCCAAGCATCTCGTCGCCCGCACCCTGACGGCCTGGTCGATCGGCCAGCAGGCGTCCATCGCCATCCTCACCGCACTCGCCGGGCTGCTCGCCGACATCACCAGCCCACGCACCGCTCTCACGGTCGCGGGACTGCTCATCCTGACCACCCCGCTCCTGCTCCCCCGACACGACCAGACGTTGCAGCACGAGCCGGGACCGGCCCGCAGCCACTCATGACGCACCGCGACTCACCGCTGCAGCCCGCAGGCCGCAGCCGGTCCGCCGATGCGCCTCCGCGTCGACCAGGTGCACACCACCAGCAAGGAGAACACTCGCGTGAGCACTGCCCCCGCACTCGATCCCGCGCGCACCGCGCTTCTCGTCTTGGACTACCAGCCCGCGATCCTGGCGCTTCTGCCCGAAAGCGGGGACTGCGAAGCTCTGCTCGGTCGCGTGGAAGGGGCCATCGCCGACGTTCGCGCAAACGGCGGCACCATCGCCTACGTACGCGTCGGCTTCACCGAGGCCGACTGGGACGCCATCCCGGCGGTCAACAAGTCCTTCGCCCCGCTGGCCCGACACCGTGTCATGCACCACGAGGACCCTGCCACCGCGCTCCACGAGCGCCTGGCTCCCCAGGACGGCGACATCATCGTGCGCAAGATCCGCTACGGCGGAATGTCCACCACCGACCTCGACCAGCAGCTGCGCGAGCGCGGCATCACCACTCTGGTCGTCTCCGGCGTCAGCACCGGCGGCGTCGTCCTGTCCACCGTCATCGACGCGGCCGACCGCGACTACCAGCTCTACGTCCTGTCCGACGGCGTCGCCGACCCGGACACCGAAGTCCACGACGTCCTGCTCCACCGAGTCTTCCCCTCACGGGCCCACATCATCGACACCGTCGAGTTGCACGCCCTGCTCCGGGCCGGCTGACCCGGACCACGAGCCGATCCCGCCCCGGGCTCGGCGCAGGGCCACCGGTGCGCTCCCGCCGTGAACCACCGCGTCGGCCCGTACGTTCACACAGTGACCGGTCCTCGGGGAAGGACCGTGCTCGTGCCGGGGGACGCGCGGCGCTGAGCGGGCGTGAGGTTCGGGCGCTGCCCTCGGGTGTGCCGGCCGGGGTTCTCCTGCGACGGAGCCTGGCCGGCACACCCGACGATTCAGCCCTGGAGGGAGGCGAGCCAGGCGGTCAGCAGGCGGTTGACCTCCTCGGGACGCTCCTGTTGGATCCAGTGCCCGCAGCCTTCCAGGATGTGGGTGGAGGCCAGGCCGGGGAGGGTGGCCGGGTAGGCGTCGATCGCGTCGGCCATCCAGGTCGTGGAGGCGTCCAGGGCGCCGCCGATGAACAGGGACGGCTGCTTGATCGGGGCGCCGCCGTACTGGGCGAGGTCCTCCCAGTCACGGTCCATGTTGCGGTAGCGGTTGAGGGCCCCGGTCATGCCGGTGCGCTCGAACTCCCCGGCGTACACGTCGAGGTCGTCCTCGGTCAGCCAGGCGGGCAGCTTGCCGCCGGGGAAGCGGTCGCGCAGCCGGCCGCCGGTGCGGGCCACAAAGTGCGGGTCGGGCTCGCCCTGGGCGGGCATGGTGTCGGCGGACATGGCCGCGTAGAAGCCCGCGAGCCAGCCCCGGAGGTCGGGCTCCATCTCCGCTTCGGCCCGGCCGGGCTCCTGGAAGTACGAGACGTAGAACTCCTGGTCGCCGCCCATCTGCGCGAAGACGTCGGTGGGGCGGGGGCCGCCGGGCGGCGCGTAGGGGACGCTCAGCAGTCCGACGGCGCGGAAGACCTCGGGGTGGAGCAGGGCGGAGGCCGCCGCGATGTTGGAGCCCCAGTCGTGCCCGACGACCACCGCCCTCTCCTCGCCCAGGGCGCGCACCAGAGCGACGTTGTCCTCCACCAGGTCGAGCATCCGGTAGGCGTCCGTCGCGGCCGGCTTGGAGGAGCGGCCGTAGCCGCGCACGTCGAGCGCCGCGGCCCGGTACCCCGCCGCCGCGAGGGCCGGGAGCTGGCGGCGCCAGGAGTACCAGGACTCGGGGAAGCCGTGGACGAGCAGGACCAGCGGTCCGGTGCCCTGCTCGACCAGGTGCAGGCGCCCGGCGGGTGCCTCGATGGTGCGGTGGCGCAGGTCGGCGGACGGCGCGGGATGGTGCATCGCTTCTCCTCGGTTCACGGGTGGCCGCGGTTACCCACCGATCATGCGGCGCTGCGGCCGCCCGGCGCGAGCACCCTTGCCATCCTGGCAAACTGGCAGGACAGGGCGGTGGAGACCGCACGGCCGGAGGGAGCGGGGCGACGGTGACGGACGACGGCACAGCCGACACGCTGGCGGCCATGGGCCCTCGGCTGCGGACCACGCGCGAGCGGCGCGGCGCCACACTCACCGGCGTCAGCCGCGCGACCGGCATCTCGCTGAGCACGCTGTCGCGGATCGAGACCGGCCGGCGCAAGCCGACCCTGGAGGTGCTGCTGCAGCTCGCGAAGGCGTACGACATCTCCTTGGACGAGCTGGCCGGCACCGCACCCGTCGCCGCGGCCGGACCGCGCACCCCGATGCCGCAGCGTCCCGGCGACGACAAGACGGTGCTGCCGCTGACCCGGTACGTGGGCGGCCTGCACGCCCACAAGCACGTCCTGCCCGCCGTCGACACGCCACAGACGCGGCCGCGGCAGGTCTCCCACGACGGGTACGAATGGCTGTGCGTCCTGTATGGGCGGCTGTGGCTGGCGCTCGGCAAGCAGGACCTCGTCCTGAGCGCCGGGGAGGTGGTCGAGTTCGACACCCGCACCGCCCATGGAGTCGCGAACGCCGGACCTGGCGGACCGGTCGAATACCTGATCATGTTCGGGCCGCAGGGAGAGCGCCTACGACCGCGCACCCCAGCCCCCGACCACGGGGCCCGGTAGCGCGGAGCACAGCGTCCGGGACCACTCCCCCGTGACGGTGCCTGCGGCTTCACACCTCGGCAACCGCGTCGCGCAGCGGGCGCAGGCCGCCGGGCATCTCGGGCAGCAGGAAGGAGTACCGGCCGAGCATGTTGACGTGGTGGCGCACGAACGACGACGGGCGGGTCACGTCCTCGTCACGGGCGTCGAAGCCGTCCGCCCGCAGCTGGTTCACCACGGCGTCCATGTATGCAACCCCGATCGGCAGCTGCCGCACGAAGCCGGGTCCGCAGCCTGAGAAGAGCCGGACTGCCACCCGCCCTGCGCATACGCGCACCGCTCGGACGCGGCCGTCCCTCCCCGGGCGGTCGGCGTCGACAGCGTCGAAGGGCGTAGAGAGCAACATTCCTCGCTGAACCAGTTGCGTACAACGTACTCGCTTACGTACGGTAATACCGCGTACAACGTACTCACTTTATTGCGACGTGGAGGAGACGTGGACTCACCCATCGTGTCGACCCAGGGCCTGCGGAAACGCTTCGGTGACTTCGAAGCACTGGCCGGCCTGGACCTGGCCGTGCCGCACGGCACCGTCTACGGGCTGCTCGGACCGAACGGCGCGGGCAAGAGCACCGCCGTCCGGATTCTCAGCACACTGACCCGCCCCACGGCCGGGCGGGCCACCGTCGCCGGCTTCGACGTGAGAGAACACCCCGGCAAGGTCCGCGAAGCCATCGGACTGGCCGGGCAGCACGCGGCCATGGACGAGAAGCTGACGGGCCGCGAGAACCTGCGGGTCTTCGGCAAACTGGCCCGCCTGGGCCGGCGCGGCGCCCGGCGGCGCGCCGACGAGCTGCTGGAGCGGTTCGAGCTCACCGAGGCCGCCGACCGGCAGGTCAGCACCTACTCCGGCGGCATGCGGCGGCGCATCGACCTGACCGCCAGTTTGCTGCGCGCGCCGTCCATCCTGTTCCTGGACGAGCCCACCACCGGACTCGACCCGCGCAGCCGCCTGGAGATCTGGGCCGTCGTGCGCGAGCTGGTCGCGGCCGGCACGACCGTGCTGCTCACCACGCAGTACCTCGAGGAGGCCGACCAACTCGCCTCGGCCGTGGCCGTGATCGACCGCGGGCAGGTGATCGCCGATGGCACCCCGGCACAGCTCAAGACCCGGATCGGCAGTCACATCGATGTCGAGGTGGGCAGCGAGGACGACCTCGCGGAGGCCATGGCCATCCTCGAGCGGATGACCGGAGGACAGCCGCGGGCCGAGGACCTGCGCATCGTCACGGGCGTGCACGGCAAGGCACCGTCGGTGCCGCAGATCGTGCGCGAACTCGACGCGGCGGGGGTGGCCATTCAGGACGTCGGAGTCCGCAGGCCCAGCCTCGACGACGTCTTCCTCACTCTCACCGGCCGCCCCGCGCAGGAGCCCGCGGAGAAGCGGAACGACGAACAGCCCGAGCAGCGCAAGAAGCAGGAGGCGGCAGCGTGATCGTCCTGGCGGACAGTCTCACCCTGATCGAGCGCAAGCTCCTCCAACTGCGGCATCAGCCCGGCACCCTCGTCGCGATGCTGGTGATGCCCGCGGTCATGGTCGTCCTCTTCGGCTATGTCTTCGGCAGCGCCATCCAGGTACCGGGCGGCGGGAACTACCGCGAGTACCTCATGCCCGGCCTGTTCGTGATGACCAGCATGTTCGCGCTGTCCTCGGCGATGGTGGACGTCGCCGCCGACCAGAGCCGCGGGGTGACCGACCGACTGCGCTCGATGCCCACCTCCCGCATGGCGGTGCCTGTCGGCCAGACGGGCGCGGACGCCGTCACGGGACTTTTCGGACTGGTCATCCTGCTGGCCTGCGGGCTGGCCATCGGCTGGCGCGTGCACGACGGCCTCGGCCGCGCCGTGGCCGCGGTCGGTGTCCTGCTCCTCTTCCGCTACACCATGTCCTGGGTCGGAACGTACCTGGGGCTGCTGCTGCCGTCGGAGCAGACGGCCGACTCGCTGTCGCCCCTCACGCTGCCCCTCAGCATGCTGTCCAACGCGTTCGTGCCCACGGACGGCATGCCGGCCTGGCTGCGGGTCATCTGCGAGTGGAACCCGATCAGCGCCGCGGTCGCCGCGTGCCGGAAGCTCTTCGGCAACCCCGGGGTGCCTGCCGCGGACGGCTCCTGGCCGCTCACCCACCCGCTGACCGCGACCCTCCTGTGGGCCGCGGTGCTCCTGGTGGTCTTCGTCCCGCTTTCGGTACGGCGCTTCGCCCGCGCCGGCCTGTGAACCCGCGCCTCGGAGCGGTTCATCAACGCGGACGTACGCGACCGAGGGCGGACAGGCCCGGGGACGGTGCCGTGACTCCCGTCGTTCGCGCGCAGCGCGGGCGACGGGAGCGTCCGTTCTCAGGAGCGCTCCGGCTGCTCGTTCCCCGGGGGGCCGGACAGGGCCGGGAAACGGGCCTCGACGCCGTCCAGCAAGATGGCGAGGCCGGCCTCGAACTGCTCGTCGTGGCCACCGTGCCGCGCCTCGTGGACCAACCGCTCCAGGTACGGAAAGCGGCCGGTGGCCAGCAGTTCGGTCATGTACGGCCCCATCCGCTCCTGCCAGGCTTTGCGATCCTCCCCGGAGCGCAAGGCCGCTTCCCGCTCCGCCGTCTCGGCCTGGCCGGCACCCGTGACCCAGTGTCGGATCAGGTTCACGACGTGGACCATGTCGTCGATGCTCAGTCCGCGCCCGTCGACGAGGGCGAGGTCGCGCTCGTTGGCACGGAGCATGTTGGGGCCCATGATCGGCCTGCCGGCCATGGCGTGCGCAAGCCAGGGGTGCCGGCGCAACGTCTCCCGGTACCGGCGGGCGAACGTGGCCAGATCCGCACGGGCGTCCCCGGTCGGCTCCTGCGCTTCAAAGCCGAGGGCCTGGTCGATCACCACGGCGTACAGGTCTTCCTTGTTCGGCAGATACCGGTAGAGCGTCATCGCGCCGGTGCCCAGTTCCTTGGCGATGCGCCGCATCGTCACCGCCTCGATGCCCTCGCCGTCCGCCAACGCGATCGCCACCTCGGCGATGCGCTCACGGCTGTACGTCGGAGCCGGTCCGCGCGCCCCTCTTTCCCGCCGCAACCAGATGATCGGATTCGGATCGCTCATGTGCCGATGGTAATCGCGTACAGCGTCCTCGATTACATCCCGAGCCTGCCGCCGACAACGGCATCGTCACCGTCCGCGCGCCCCCCTCGAGCCGCCCGGAGCGGGCTCCGATGACGGCTTTGTGCGCTAAGGGCTGTCCCGTAGTCGCCCGTCATGATGTCCGAGGGCAGATGAACTGCGTTCCGCCGATGACGACGGGCTCCAACTCCTCCGCTGCCCAGTACGCGTACCCGACCGACTCCAGCGGGACTTCGAGCGAGAACCGGCCCTCCTCGAGCAGAACCATAAACCATCGAAAAGGCAGGCATTTCGGGATGGGCACAGCCCATGGTCGGCTGCTCGTAGACGATGGGCAGAGATGGCGCGACCGGGGGCAAACCCCAACTCCGCTGAATGACGGTCGCCCCCAGGAACCCTGGGGGCGACCGCTGTTCACATGTGCCTGCGGATCGGTTGCCGATCAGTCGACGTGGTCGCTCAGGCCCAGCACCTTTGGGTCGTCACTCGGGAAGTCCCTGGGCATGCCCGGCACATCGATCGCGCGCCCGTACACGCCGGCCAGGAACTCGACGGCGCAGACCGGGAACTCGATCCAGTCGGCGTTGGCCGTGCGGACGACCACCAGCCACGCGTCCGGGTCCGTGGGGCTCGTCTTCCAGTAGAAGACGTCCCCCGAATTGGATTCCCCCCAGGAAATCAGCCCTCCCGGGTGCGGGTAGGGCACGTAGTCCTCGGTGTCGCCCATCTCGTACAGATCCTGAAGGATCTCGTCCTCCCTGGCCCCCGACGCCCATGACGCCTCCCTGCCGGGCCGGGGAACGGACACGCTCAGGAAGTCGTCGATGACCAGCACCGGGTACGCCTCCGCCAGAGCGCGGAAGTCCGAGGGCAGCGCCGTCCCGAGGACCGCCTCAAGGGCAGCCCAGTCCACGCTGCGCCCCCCGGGGACGCGCCACGGCGTCATCGCCGGAAGCGCGGCCTCCAGCTCTTCGATTCTCAGCATGTCGTCTGCCAATCCGGGCTGTTCTGGACCACTCCGTTGTGGAACCATTCGCTGATGAATTTATTGATGGCCTCGGTCACTGCCGCGTGACCTTCTCCGTTCCACTTCCATGTGTACGTCACGTTCCTATCCTCTACCTTGCCCATGAACGTATCTGCATTCCCCACCCCACGCAAGGCTGATGGCAGTTCACGCATTCAGTCGGAATCGGACCGCTTCCTCATGGCAAACTACCGTTGCACCGTGATCCACTGAGGATGAGTCACGTCGTCGGCGCAGACGAACAGGTATATCTTTCCCAACACGAAACAGAAACAGTGGTAGGGGTGTTCGCCTTCCAGGCATAGGCGCTTTGCTGATCCTCGATGCGCGAAATCGTCAGCCGGGACAGTCCGCGGGGATTCCGGCGAGTTAACCCGGCTGCATCAGCAGGAGCCACTGAGAACGTAATCTACAGTTGCGTCGAAGCGATTCAAAAGATCCCGCCTGGCGCCGAGTTCAGAAACGCCGGACTTCCTACTCGCTGTCCAGGTCCTCCGAGAAGTTGGCCGCCTCGAGGAGCCCATCCCCCTTGAGCCAGTGAGCGATCGCCTCGATGGCGAGAACCCGATCGATGAAGCACCTAGCCGAGACCTCCAGCGAGTCGTCGAAGATCACTCGACGCAACGGACCACCGGGGTGACCGGTCGACCTGGTAACGGTCTGCCAGAAGTCCTCGTTGGTGTGGATGAGGACCCAACCATCCTGCGACACACCGATGTTCAGCGAGTCCTCGGGAATGTTCTTTCCTCTCCAGAGGGAGAGCCCTGGAAAGTCTTCCACTCCCGCTTCCCGAAAGAGTCCGAGAGCCTTCTTTGCGGCCGTTACCACCTGCCCGACCTGAGATACTTCCAGCCCGATCTCTCGGCTTGTGGTCGGATGCCAGAACCTGAGATAGTGCTCCGCAGTCACAGCACCTTCTATCCTCTTACCCTCCGGTGAATTCCCAGGTCGACGTGGTTCCGCTGCCCGGGAAATGGACTCCGAGTGTGGCTTCGTTGGATACTGGGTGATGTCGGGTCGTTTGCCTGCGCGGAGCTGAGCCGGTCCAGTAGCTCTGGGGCGTGAGGTATGCGCAGGGCGGCGACCTGTCCGACGCTGGGACAGACCCAACTCCCCGGCGGGGACGTCCCCGAGAACCGCGCGGACGGTGGCTACCACTGCCGGTGACCGCAGCCGGGGAACCCGGCGCCCACCTGACGCGAGAACCGGGCAGCCGCCCTTCCCATCACCGGCCCGACAACCGAAACGGGCCGCCGGAGAATCCGACGACCCGTCATGAACCTTCGTGGCCAATGAAGGGCAGAAGTCCGGCCAGGTCAGAGTGTGCCCGCAGGCGAGACCACACTTCGTGACGTCGGACGATAGACCTGATGACCGTCGTGCCGCTCGAAGGGACACCACAGCACCTGCAGCAGATCACACCCGGAGGGCGCTTCCAGACCTGGAATGCCACGAGCGTAGAACTGCCCCACCGCGAGCAGCGGAATCGGATCCTCAGGCCGGACGTCAGGCGCGTACCGCCCCCGCTTCTCCAACGCCTCCCAGCGTTCGCGTTCTTCGTCATTGGGATCCGTTCCACGTCGACAGAAGTCATCGCGCATGCGCCGCGCTTCGCGTACATGGGACAGCAGCTCACCGCGATCCTTGCGATGCACCTCAGCACACACGGGCCAAGGCTCATCCTCCGGCCACAGCAACGGCCCGCCGACCGAGCTGTCATGGATGGAAGGGTTCCCCCGCCTCGGGTGAAGACGAGTGGTCGTCAAGGCGTGCCCACTCAACTCCGGAAAACAGCCTCCACGTCCACCGGCCGGGCAGGCGTCGTACGAGTCATCTCACATTCTCCCCATTAGGGGATACCGCGTTGCGCAGCAACGCGGTTGACGGCCCGTCCGCTGCGCTCAGCAGCCATATCGCCTGCTGGCGAGCGCCAATCGGTTGCCCATGTACGGGACCGCGGCCAGGCCATCTCGTCCAGCGCGCCACAAGCTCATCGAGCGCCAACTCGGCGTCGCCAGCGGTGTTGGCTGCTCCAGAGATCACAAGTGCCACCGCGGGAACGGAATGTAACAGGCGGTGCTGCCGGACCAACGCCCGGCAGCACAGTCTTGATCCATTTCGCTGCGAACAGAGTCCTATTCGCTGCAAGATCCCACAGCTACTGCAGGGTTGTCAGCTGCCCCTGACCACACCGGAATCGAGTGCTTGCTTGAGAACTCATGCACGGGATTCACGACAAAGGTACAGAGAAACCCTGATGGGGGTGTCATCGGGATCGAGATGCTCGAGACCTAGGATCACGTGCACATTGGAGACCCTCCAGCAGTCAACCCACACGAATGCGAAGTAATCGCTGTCGAGCACCAGGCCTTCTGGCTCCACTGAGAACTTCTCGCCCATCAGAGAAGTAAGCCGACCTGCCAGCTCGCGACAATCACGAATCTTTCCCTGGTACTCCCCAGTTACGTCGCTGACGTAATCGGGGGAGTCGCAATCGACCTGCCACTCCTGCAGTGTGACGCTGAGCACCACCAGGCCCTCATAATCTTCGATTCCCAGACGGAGGCCATTCCGCGTCAAACGCTTCGGGTACGGCAGAGATACCGAGCCAGCAGGATCCCAGCCAGACAGGACGAGTTCAGAGGAAACCCGCTCCGCATCCCACGGAGATTCGAACCGCGCAGCCAGCTCAACGAGCTGGAGAGCGTGATCCAAATCGACATCAGGCATCAACTTCTCCCTCCGAAAGGAACATGTATAGACCGCAAGTGCACCGCTTTCCAACTCCGTTGGGAACCACTCCCGGGAGAGCGCCCGATAGAACGTGGCACCACCTGGGCTCGAAACTGCATACCGGACACTCCTGCCACCCAGGGCGTTATTCAACCCCAAGAGGCGCTGCGCCTGATCAATCGTGGTGCTTTCATTGAAGACCGTGTCCGCATGCGGTGGATTGTAGCGGCTGCGGTTGTATCCTCCAGGAGTCGCGGGCCCGGCCCACTTCGCCTCGGTGATGAACCCGTACTTGTCCGGCCCACCGTCTACCTTGACCAGCCTTCCGTTGTGCTCCCACCACTGCTCCACGTCCGTACCGGTGACATACTCCTGGTACCGGAATCCGACGTTGGCCTTCTTCTGCTTTGCAGAAATCGGATACAAGTCCTTGAAAACCGGGCGCGCTTCGGCTAACTCGTCAAGGTACTTGGCACCCTTCAGCAGCTTTCCTGCACCAGGGAATACCGCTGCGGCAGCCATCGCGCACTGCATTGCCGACGGGTCGTTCGAGCAACCCTCGACATCGGCGACACCGAACAGTTCCTTGACGAAGTCCCACGGGTCCACCCAGTTCTCGAGGCCCATGGAACCGTCGTGGTACTGGACGTTGAACTCGAGGCGCTCCGGGTCGGGGATGATCGGGTCCCCGCCCATCTGGTACTGGTTGCGTGCCTGGCAGCCGACGTCGCAGGCTTCGTGGCCGTCCCGCTCGATGTTGTTGACCGGGTTGCCGCCGGCGAAGCCATAACGGTTGCTGGTGGCGGCCCCGGCACCCAGGCTCATGTCGGCTGCCGCGCCGGTGTACGAGTCCCGGCTGATGAACCGGTTGTGCTCCGGGCTGTAGTCCCGGAAGCCCATGTCGTAGGTCTCCGACTCCACCGCTGCCACCGCTTGAGACGACGGCCCCGGAAGGGCACCCGGATGAACCGCTGTTGCCCTTGGGGCACCCCACTCCAGGCTCTGCAGCAGTTCTCTGAGATGCCGCAACACGGGACGGTGCGACTCCATGAGCGGATTGCGGCCACCCCTCACTGGTTGGGAGCTGATTGTTGGTGTCGGGAATCTGCCAGAGGATGGCGCCCGTTCCTGCTGGACTAGTGGTCACACTCTGAATGTGATGTCCAACTCAGGACGGTATTCATGTCCACAGCAACCACCGCTTCTGTCCGAGCTCCTGCACCGACGGATCGCTCGGCTTTGGTTTCCTGGCTGGCTGTGATTTCGGTGATGCTGGGGATCTTTTCGATCGTCACCACTGAAATTCTGCCGATCGGCCTGCTGACCTCGATCGGATCGAGTTTCACCATCTCGGACGGAATGGCTGGTCTCATGATGACCATGCCAGGATTCCTGGCCGCAGTTTCAGCCCCCTTGGTCACGGTGGCCACGGGGCGTATCGACCGGCGGGTCATGCTGGGTGTGTTCATCCTCTTGCTGGCGCTGGCCAATTTCCTGGCCGCCATCGCGCCGAACTATTGGCTGGTCCTGGTCTCCCGCGTCATGGTGGGGGTCACCATCGGCGGCTTCTGGTCCATCGGAGCCGGGCTCGCCGGCCAGTTGGTGCCTGTTAAATCCGTGGGCCGCGCGACCTCGGTGATCTTCTCTGCGGTACCGCTCGGCTCCGTACTCGGGGTACCGCTGGGCACGTTCATCGGTGACATCGCGGGCTGGCGGACGGTGTTCCTGGTCATGGGCGGCTTCACGCTGGCCGTCCTCGCCCTGCTGTTCCTGGTCGTCCCGCCGCTCCCCTCCGACCAGGCGACGCGCCTCGACGTCCTCGGCGGCATGCTCCGGAGCGTCAACACCCGCTTCGCCCTGGTGCTGACCTTCCTCGTCGTGCTCGCTCACTTCGGCACGTACACGTACGTCACCCCCTTCCTGGAGCAGGTGACCCATGTGAGTTCGGCTCTCATCACGGTCTATCTGCTCGTCTACGGAGCAGCCGGAATCGCCGGCAACTTCCTCGGCGGATCAACTGTGGGGCGCTATCCGCGGGCGACTTTCGCCGCGGCCGCAGCGTTGATCGCCGGTGCGACCCTGCTCCTCCCGGTCCTCGGCCGGTCGGACGTGGGAGCGGTAGCACTGCTGATCGTCTGGGGCGTCGCGTACGGAGCCGTGCCGGTCTGCTCGCAGATCTGGTTCGCCATGGCTTCGCCCGACTCCCCCGAGGCGTCCTCTGTCCTCTTCACCGCCTCCTTCCAGGCCACCATCTCCATCGGAGCCCTGGTCGGAGGGGCCGTCCTCGACCACTCCTCGCCCTCGACGGTCATGGTGCTGGGCGGATTGGCAGCTGTCCTGATGGTGCTGGTGGCCTGGACCCACTGGGCGGGGAGGTTCCCCTGGCCCATGCAGCCGACGTCGCAGACTTCCCGTCCCGCTCGATCTTGTTGACCGGGTTGCCGCCGGCGAAGCCGTAACGGTTGCTGGTGGCGGGCCCGTCGAAGGTGCATCGACATCCACACCACTCCCGCGGCCGCACGACAGGACAACGACCACACAAGCGATCATCCCGTCAACACGGCAATCCGTGCACGGAGTTGAGCAGCAGAGTCAACAATCGAGGCCAACGCACTGAGGTCCCATCGATCTGATCGATGGGACCTCAGTTGAATTTATTCGCGGGATATCAACGAGTGAACGCCCTCAGGGCTGACGAGAGCTCGCTGCTGTATTCGTCGCAGGTAGCCTCCAGCTGGCGACCAACCGCAGAACCAAGCAGATCCTCGTTTGCTGAAACAGCAACGATGGCCGCATGGCAGGCACCCTCGATCTCAAGGTTCCTCGTGCCGAAATAGCCCATTCCGTAGACGCGAAGGTTGTCCGCGACGCGAGCCAGGTAGCGCTCACGAAGCTCATCCCCCTCGAATACGGTGAGTGAGCCATCCATGTATGAGTCGAGGTATACGGCCATCTCTCGCGCAAGGCTGATGACCCTATCGGTTTGAACCTCGCGCATCTCCCCCAAGGCTTCCCCAAGCATGAGCCAGCCGTTGATGGCCTCCAACTGGAAGCTCTCAGCGAATTCAGGCTCGATTTCGGACTCGAACAAGGGTGCGGAACAGAGCCCTGCGATTGCATGTCCAAGGTCCTCATTGACCTCGCCATCCAGTCGCGTGGCTCCCTTGCGGAGCACGGAAGTGAGAGCTGCAGGATCTACTCCCCACTCCAGAGGCATCGCGATGTCGAGCAACGGTGCTTGCAGTCTGCGCAGGGCGAGGTACGCGGCCTGGTGACGCTGCTGCCGAGTCATGGCGCGGATCTGGGCTGACAGCGTTTCGTCATCCCGCCAGTCTGGCTGATTCACCATGTCAGTCACCCTCTGCAAGCAGACGAACCTCAACATGAGTCCCACGGCGGCCAGTGGTCTTCAGGTCTCCAGTTGGATTCCTTGCTTCCTGCATCGATTCCCCGAAGGTATCGCGGAAGGCTTTCATGATCCTGCCGCCGGATACATCTGGGTCGACAGCCTTCATACAACTGCTTCCACGCTCGGCCAGAAGGAGGTCGTAAATGAAACTAGGGGCCTGCCCCCAATCGCCGTCATCCGGCTCAATCCCACAGTTACTGCAGGACCAATTGAACTCCCAGCGCAGCCTGCCTCGATCGGCGATCTCCCCCCCACCCCTTGCAAGGGTGATGACAGTTCGTACATTCAGTCGGAACCCGAACCGCTTACCGCTTCATTGTCAACCTCGCACATCGCCCCGGCATCACCTTCGCCCGCAAAGTGAGATCGACGGCGAACAGGTGAGGGGGCACCAGCAGACTGGCGGCCCCTCACAGGCATCTCTTCTAGGAACCCAGCAACAACCTCGCCATCACCAGGACCGGTGTGTCGACGTCGTTGCTGGAAATTCCCACAGCGAGCGGAGAACCCGCAATGTTCCAAACGGAGCTTTCAACGAAATCGCTGTCCGCGAACTCGCCCCCATCACCGACCGAAACCGAGGTTCTACTCCGCAACGCCTGCAGCAGCGACTCCTGGACCTCGTGGCAGAATGGCAGTTGCTCATCGATAGCCGAGCCAATTGCCTCGGATCCCAACTCATCGACATCTTCCGGCCATACCTCGGCGAAGATGAAGTCGATAGCCCATCCACCGCCCCAGGACGCGAGGTGGAGGAACACCCAACCTCCCTCCCAGCGTATGCATCCGGGAGGAGCGATCGAACCGGAAGGTGTCCAGCCGAGCTCCTGCACCACCGAATTCATCTCCGCAAGATTCCTCTTGAGATGGCCTTCAGCGACATTGACGATGATGCTTTCCGCCACTATGTCCATTGCTAAATGCTCTTTGCACTGACGTGCCATACGGCGAGTGTACCGTTGGCTATCTCTTCAGGGAACCACTCCCGTAGAACCCCTCGATAGAAGGCTGCTCCCTGCGGGCCGGACACTGCGCACCTCACGCCCTTTCTGCCTAGGCCTGAATTCAGGGCAAGCAACCTTCCGGTCTGGTCGACCGTGGTCGACTCGTTGAAGTAGTTTTTGGGGTGAAGTGGACTTCCCTCCCTTTGATACTCATTCTGTATCCACTTTGGCTCCACGGTCCATCCATCCGTGGGCCCACCATCGACTTCGACTCGGCGACCACTGTCAATACCGCTGTTCAGTCGCCAGACCTGTTCATCGTCCTGGCCTGTCACATGCTTCTGATATCGATAGCTCACACGCGATTTGTTCGTTTCAGCGATGGGCTTGTTCTTCAGGAACTTCGGAGCGTCAGAAGCCGCTTCAACGGCTTCGTCGGCCCACTTGGCACCCTTCAGCAGCTTTCCTGCACCAGGGAATACCGCTGCGGCAGCCATCGCGCACGGCATTGCCGACGGGTCGTTCGAGCAACCCTCGACATCGGCGACACCGGACAGTTCCTTGACGAAGTCCCACGGGTCCACCCAGTTCTCGAGGCCCATGGAGCCGTCGTGGTACTGGACGTTGAACTCGAGGCGCTCCGGGTCAGGGATGATCGGGTCCCCGCCCATCTGGTACTGGTTGCGTGCCTGGCAGCCGACGTCGCAGGCTTCGTGGCCGTCCCGCTCGATGTTGTTGACCGG